>JBBIIW010000303.1:0-4369 GCA_037446305.1 Candidatus Rokuibacteriota bacterium | reverse complement strand
GACATAATCGTAGGAATAGCCGAACAGCGCGGGGTCGGCGCGCGCGGTGATGAGGTCGCGGATCAGCGAGGCCTTGGCGTGCTTGAACGACAGCACTCCGGTCATCGCCGCCAGCGCATAGCCGCGCTCCGCCCCCGCCTTGCGGAAGGTCAGGCCGCGGGCGGCGAAGGCCCCGGCCAGCGCGACCAGCAGCGGCATGTCGGCGTTGCCGCCGGCGCCGTGGGTGAGGACGAGGCCCCGACCGGCCGGCCCGACCGGCCGGTGGAGGATGCCGCGGACGTCGGGCAGCGAGGGGGAGGTGGCCTCGAACGGCTCGCCGCGCCCCTCGGCCACGCCTACACCGCGCCGTCCGCCCGGAGCTGCGCGATCTCCGGCGCGGAGTAGCCCAGCTCGCGCAGGATCTCGTCGGTGTGCTGCCCGTGCTCGGGCGCCGGCATCCGGACGGCCCCCGGCGTGCGCGACAGCGTCACCGGCAGGTTCTGCACCCGGATCTCGCCGCGCGACGGGTGGCGCACGGTGACTGCCAGCCCCAGGTGCTGGACCTGCTCGTTCTCGAAGACCTCCTTGACGTTCAGGATCGGGCCGCACGGCACGCCGGCCTGGTTGAGGCGCTCGATCCACTCGGCGCTCGGCCGCGTGGCGAAGATCCGGTTCAGCTCCTCGTTCATGGCGGCCCGGTTCTTCGAGCGGTCGACCATGGTGCGGAACCGCGGGTCGTCCACCAGGTGCCCGGCGCCGATGGCCTCGCAGAGGCGCCGGTACATCACCTGCCCGGAGGCGGCGACGTTGATGTGCCCGTCGGCGGTGGTGAACACGCCGGTGGGAATGCCGGTCGGATGGTCGTTGCCGGCCTGGGGCGGGATCTCGCCGTCGATCAGCCAGCGGGCGGCCTGGAAGTCGAGCATCGTGACCATGGCCTGCAGCAGCGAGGTGTGCACCCACTGGCCCCGGCCCGACCGCTCCCGCTCCAGCAGCGCGACCAGGATGCCCTGGGCCAGGAAGAGGCCGGCCGTGAGGTCGGCCACCGGGATCCCCACCCGGACGGGGCCCTGCCCGGGCAGCCCGGTGATGGACATGAGGCCTCCCAGGCCCTGCGCGATCTGGTCGTAGCCGGGGCGGTCCCGGTACGGCCCCGTCTGGCCGAAGCCGGAGATGGAGCCGTACACCAGGCGCGGGTTGAGGCGGCTCAGCGACTCGTAGTCGATGCCCAGGCGGTACTTGACGTCGGGGCGGAAGTTCTCCACCAGGACGTCGGCCCGCCCCACCAGGCGCTCGAGGACCTCCTTGCCCCGCGGGTGCTTGAGGTCGAGCGTCATGGCCCGCTTGTTGCGGTGCAGGTTGAGGTAGTCGAAGCCCAGGGCGGTGGAATCGCCCTCCACCTGCTCGCGGGCCTCGATCTTGACGACGCTGGCGCCCATGTCGGCCAGCTGGCGGACGGCGGTGGGCCCGGCGCGGGCCCGCGTGAGGTCCACCACCGTGTAGCCGGCCAGCGGCAGGCTCATCGGCCGGTGCCGGCCGGCAGGATGGCCGAGCCGGTCTGGGAGGCCGGGTTGCGCCGCGTCCAGCGGCCGGCGTCCACCGCGGTCAGGAAGTCGAGCACGGCGCGGTTGAAGAGGTCGGGCTCCTCCAGGTTGATGGTGTGTCCCGACTTCGGGATGACCAGCAGCCCCGCGTACGCCATCCGGCGCTTCATGAACAGGCCGGGCTCCAGGCAGGGCTCGTCCTCGTCGCCGGTCACGATGAGCGTGGGCACCTCGCAGCGCTCGAGCTGAGGGCCCAGGTCGAAGATCGAGGGGCGCGTCATCTGCACGCCCCGCAGCGTCAGCGCGTGGCCGCGCGCGGAGCCCTCGGCCAGGTGCTCGAAGAACTCCTGCCAGCCGACCGGGTCCTTGTCCATGAACTGCACCCGGGTCGGCCCCTGGGCGTAGAGCTCGGCCGCCTTCCGCATCCCCTCGGTCTCGAACCGCCGCGCCGTCAGCTCGGCGTCCTGACGGAACTTCTCGCGGTCGCCGGGCACGCTGCCGTAGCCGGCGCCCGCGACGACCAGGGACAGCGCCCGCTCGGGATGGCGAAGACCGAAGTGCAGGGTGGCGTAGCCGCCCATGGACAGGCCGCAGACGTGGGCGCGCTCGATCCCCAGCGCGTCCATCAGACCCCGGATGTCGTCCACGGCCCGATCCTGCGAGTACGCGCCGGGATCCTCGGGCACGTCCGAGGGCGGGTAGCCGCGCGCGTTGAAGGCCACCGTCCGGTAGCGGCGCGCGAAGAACTTCACCTGGGGCCGCCAGGACCGGTGGTCGCCGGCGAACTCGTGGACAAAGATCAGGGGCCGGCCCTGGCCGGCCTCCTCGTAGTACAGCTTGACACCGTCGACGGAGGCGAGCGGCATGACTCCTCCCGATCGTGAGCTTGCGGCTGGCGATCTTACCGCGGGCCGCTCACTCGGACCAGGGGAAGTTGGCCTCGAGGATCTCGAAGGTCTTCCGGCCGCCCGGCAGCTGGGCGGTGACCCGATCGCCGACGCGCTTGCCGATGAGGGTGCGGGCCAGCGGCGACAGGATGGAGATCTTGCCCCGGCTCGGCTCCGCCTCGTCGGAGCCCACGATCCAGTAGCGATACTCCTTGCCGCTCTCGTCCTCCAGCCGCACCGTGGACGCGAACGTGATCCGGTCGCCGTCCTGCGGCGGGTCGATCACCTCCGCCGCGCCGACCTTGGCCTCCAGCTCGGCGATCCGGCCCTCGATGAAGCTCTGCTTCTCGCGCGCGGCGTGGTACTCGGCGTTCTCGCTGAGATCGCCGTGGGCCCGGGCCTCGGCGATGGCCCGGGTGATGGCGGGGCGGTCCACCCGCTTCAGGCGGTCCAGCTCGGCGGCGAGCCGCTCGTAGCCCGCGCGCGTCATCGGGGTCCGCGGGACGCTCATGCGCCCACGTTACCACGGGCCCCCGCCCCGCCCTCGAGCCCGGCCGGACCCGGCCCGGGCGCGGCCGGCGCGTGGTCCACGGCCCGGCGGCGGACGGCGATGGGGTTCGTGAACAGCAGGGCGTTGGGGATCAGGACGGCGCCCTCCGCGCGCTGGATCGTCGTGTAGCGGAGGTCCACGCCCAGCACGCGGCCCTCGAAGCCGCTCACCGCGATCTCGTCGTGCCGCATGAACGGCCGGTAGAAGAGGAGCATGAGCCCCGCCAGCAGGTTGGAGAGCACGTCGCGGAACGCGAAGCCGAGGGCGAAGCCGGTGAGGCCCAGGCCGGCGATCAGCGCGGCGACCTGCACGCCGAGGGTCCCCAGCGCGGTGACGATGCCCACGGCCAGGAGGGCCACCCGGAGCGTCTGGCCGAAGAAGCCGATCGCGTCCTGACGGGAGCCCTCGGCGCGGGCCTCCAGGCGCCGGGTGAGGCGATGGACGGCGCGGGCCGTCGCCCAGAAGGCGATCAGCACCAGCACCGCTCCGGCCACTCGCGGCGCCAGTCCTGCCAGCTGCGCGGTGAAGTGGTTCACGAGCTGTTCCATGGTGACCTCCGGAGCGCTGCGGCGTCAGCCGCCGCCCCCGCCCCGGAGCCAGTCCCAGTGGCTGATCCGGACCCGGTAGGCGGCCGCTGCCGGCACCGTGACCTCGAAGGCGGACCGGCCGAAGTTGGGGACGACCCCCGCCAGCGGGCGGGTCGCCGTCGCCACCACCCGACCGTCGCGGTCGAGAGCCTCGATGGAAAGGCGGACGTTGGCCGCCGGGCTGCCGTACTCGTTGTCGATGGTCCCGCTGAGGCGGGTCGTGGTCGCGTCGCGCGGCGCCGCCTGCCACTCCAGCCGGAGGTACCGGTCGGCGTTCGCCGCGAAGAGATCCTGCGCCCGGGCGGCCGGGGGGCCGAGCAGCAGCAGGATCAGCGCGACGATCCACATGACCATCCTCCTATCCGCGGCGGTCGGCCAGCCGCGGCGCCACCTCGATGCGGGCGCCGGCGCGGGCGGCGGCGATCCAGGCCTGCCACGCCTCGCTCTGCTTGCGCGCCAGCACATCCCGCTCCAGCCGCTCGCGCTCGGCCGCCAGCCCGGCCATGTCGGGCGGCACCCGCTCCAGGACCTTGAGCACGTAGTAGCCCTGCGCCGTCTTGACGGGCTCGGTGAGGGCTCCCACCGGGACGGCCAGGGCGGCGACCATCGCGTCGCCCGGCAGGCGGTCGGCCGGCCGGGCCCGCGAGAACCGCGGCGTCTGCCCCGTGCGGGCGCCCGCCTGGCGGGCCGCCGCGACACTCTTCCGGCCGATCCCATAGGCCACCCGGACCATCCCCGCCTCGGCAAGCCCGTGGGCGAGCGCGAGCTCAAGCCGGAGTACGACGAAAGCGAGCGCGAGCGCGAGCCCGAACGCGAGCGCGA
>JBBIIW010000302.1:0-4370 GCA_037446305.1 Candidatus Rokuibacteriota bacterium | reverse complement strand
CCCAACTCGATCCGCGGCGTCAAGTTCCGCCGGATCTCGCCGGTGGACGAGTCGGGCACCCGGGTGGGCGGGACCAGCATGCTCCTGGGCAACCTCGAGTACATCGTCCCGCTGCCGCTCAACTTCCGCGTCGCCGCCTTCTTCGACATCGGCAACGTGTACGGGTTCGGCACGGACTTCGACCCGACCGACACGCGGGAGGCGGCCGGTCTGGGGATCCGCTGGCTGTCACCGTTCGGGCCCATCCGGGTGGACTACGGCTTCAATCTGGATCGGCGCCGCGGCGAAGACTCCGGCGCAGTCCACTTCTCGGTGGGCTCGCCGTTCTAGCAGGAGGGGCTATGAAAGGAGCTGTGGCGGCGCTCGTCTTGCTCGCCGGCGTGGTGGTGCTCGGCGCGCTCGGCGCCGGGGCGCAGGCGCCCGGCGCCTCGCCCCAGCGGATCGGCTTCGTGGACGTGCAGAAGGTGCTCGCCCGCTCGGCGGCCGGGGTGGCCGCCCGGGAGGAGCTGGAGCGCGAGCGGGCCGGCATGCAGCGCGAGATGGACGGCAAGCGGCAGGAGCTGGAGAAGCTGCGGGAGGAGCTGGACAAGAAGGGCCCGCTGATGACCCCGGAGGCCCGACGCGAGAAGGAGGATCAGCTGGAGCGGAAGCGCCGCGACGCCACCCGCCTGGCCGACGACCTGCAGCGGGAGCTGGCCCGCAAGGAGCAGCAGCTGGGCTCGCGCGTGCTCCAGGAGCTGTCGGGGGTCATCGAGCGCTTCGGCAAGCAGCAGGGGTACTGGCTGATCGTGGAGCGCCGCGGCGCCGTGGTCCTCTACGCCACGCCGGAGGCCGATCTCACCGACGAGATCATCCGCGCGTACGACCAGGAAGCCGCGAAGGGCAAGAAGTAGGACCATGACCGCCCGCGGCGGCTTCACCCTCGGCCAGCTGGCGGCGGCGCTGGGGGCCCGCCTGACCGGCGATGCCGACCGGGTGGTGACGGGCGTGGCGGCTCTCGAGACCGCCGGTCCCGACGACATCGCCTTCGTGACCGACGCCCGCTACCGGCCGGCGGCCCTGGCCTCCCGGGCCGGCGCCTTCCTGGCTCCCGAGGACGTGAGCGACCTGCCGGCGCCCGTCCTGCACTGCGCCGCCCCGCGCCTGGCGGTGATCGACCTGCTGAACCTCTTCCACCCCGTGGCGGCCCCGATCCCGGGCGTGGACCCCTCGGCCCGGGTGGCGGCCGGCGCCCGGGTGGACCCCACCGCGGCCGTGGGAGCGCTGGCCGTCGTCGAGGCCGGCGCGGTGGTGGGGGCCCGGGCCCGCATCTACCCGCTGGCCTACGTGGGCCAGGGGGCCGAGATCGGTGAGGATGCCGTGCTGCACCCCCACGCGGTCGTGCACGCGCGGGTCCGCGTCGGCCGGCGGGTGGTGATCCACGCCGGCGCGGTCCTGGGGGCGGACGGCTTCGGATATGCCTGGGATGGCCGGGCTCATCGTAAGATCCCTCAGGTGGGGACCGTCATCGTCGAGGACGACGTCGAGATCGGGGCCAACGCCACCATCGACCGGGCCACGCTGGGCAGCACGATCGTCCGCCGCGGGACCAAGATCGACAACCTGGTCATGATCGCCCACAACACCGACGTGGGCGAGGACGCCATCCTGGCCGCCCAGTCCGGGGTGGCCGGCTCCTCGCGCCTGGGCCGGCGCGTGATCCTGCTGGGCCAGGCCGGGGTCGCCGACCACGTGACCGTCGGCGACGGCGCCATCCTGGGGGCGCAGGCGGGCGTGTCCCAGGACGTGGCGGCCGGCGAGAAGGTCATCGGCACCTGGGCCCGCCCGATGACCCAGGCCCGGCGCATCTGGATCGCCGAGGCCGAGCTGCCCGAGCTGATCCGCCGCGTGCGGGCGCTGGAGCGGCGCCTGGAGATGCTCGAGCGGGGCGGCCGGGACCGGGCCGGGGGCGATGGGGACTGAGCTGATCCACCCCACCGCGCTGGTGGACCCCGGGGCCCGCGTGGGCGCCGGCGCCCGCATCGGCGCCTTCGCCGTGATCGGGCCCGAGGTCGTGCTGGGCGAGGGCGTGGAGGTCGGCCACCACGCGGTCCTGGAGGGGCGCGTGGAGGTGGGGCCCCGGGCCCGGATCGGCCACGGCACGATCATCGGCGGGGCGCCCCAGGACCTGAAGTTCCGCCCGGGCACGCCCTCGGGGGTCCGGATCGGCGCCGACACGGTGATCCGGGAGTACGTCACGGTGCACCGGGCCACGACCCCCGAGGGCTGGACGGTGATCGGCGCCGGGTGTCTGCTGATGGCGATGTGCCACGTGGCCCACGACTGCCGCATCGGCGACGCCGCCATCGTCATCAACTACGCGGGCATCACGGGCCACTGCGACATCGGCGACCACGCGACCATCGGCGGCTATGCCGGCCTGGTGCCCTTCACGCGCGTCGGCCGCCACGCCTACATCGGGGGCTGCGCCAAGATCACCCAGGACATCCCGCCCTTCATGCTGGCCGACGGCAACCCGGCCACCGTGCGGGGCGTCAACGTCATCGGCCTGCGGCGCGCCGGCGTGCCGGCCGCGGACCGGCGGATCGTGCAGGAGGCCTACCGGCTGCTGTACCGGAGCGGGCTGCCGCCGGGCCGGGCCCTCGAGCGGATGCGCAGCGAGCTGCCGGCGACGCCCCTGATCTCGGCGCTGATCGAGTTCGTGGCCCAGGCCCGGCGCGGCATCTGCCCGCCGGCCGGCGGCTGGCGGGGCGAGGCGGCCGCGGCGGTGAGCGCCGGAGAGGAGCTGGGCTGATGGCCGTCCGTCACCTGCGGGCCGGCGTCGTGGGGGCCGGTCACATGGGCCAGTACCACGCGCGGGTCTACGCGGAGCTGTGGGACGTGGACCTGGCCGGGGTCGTGGACATCGACACCGAGCGGGCGGCGGCGGTGGCGGCGCACTACGAGACGCAGGCCTTCGCCGACCACCGGGACCTGATCGGCCGCGTGGACGTGGCCAGCGTGGCCGTGCCCACCGAGCAGCACTTCCACGTGGCCCGCGACCTGCTGGAGGCCGGCATCGGCGTCCTGGTCGAGAAGCCGATGACGCCCACGCTGGAGGAGGCGCGGGAGCTGTTCGCCATCGCGCGCCGCACGGGGGCCGCGCTGCAGGTGGGCCACGTCGAGCGCTTCAACGGCGCGGTGCAGGAGCTGCGGAAGATCGTGGAGCGCCCCATCCTGATCGAGTGCCGGCGTCTGGGTCCCTTCGCGCCCCGCGTGCAGACGGACACCGTGGTGATGGACCTCATGATCCACGACCTGGACATCGTCCTGGCGCTGGTGGACGCCCCGGCCCGCCGGCTGAGCGCCTTCGGCTGCTCCGTCCACTCCGAGGTCACCGACGTCGCCAACGTCCAGATCGCGTTCGAGTCGGGGACGATCGCCACCCTCACCGCCAGCCGGGCCACCGAGGAGAAGATCCGCACGCTGGCCATCACCCAGCCCGACGCCTACATCGTGCTCGACTACCTGGTCCAGGACATCCAGATCCACCGCCGGGCGGCGCAGGAGACCTGGCCCAACCGCGAGTCGATCCGCTACCGCCAGGCCTCGTTCGTCGAGCACCTGTTCGTGCACAAGGAGAACCCGCTCAAGCTGGAGATCCTGCACCTCATCGGCACGGTCCGCCGGATGCGGGCGGGCGAGCGCGTGGAGCTGGCGGAGACCGACGATCTCCAGTCGCTGGCCATGGCGCTCGAGATCGAGCGGATGATCCGGGACGGGCGCGGCGAGGTGTCGTGGCCGGCCGAGCGGCCGTGGAGCGTACGCTCGCCCTGATGTGCGGTTCCGGGAGCCTGCCGGCGCTGGTGGCCGGCCGGGCCCGGGACCGCGGGTGGCGCGTGCTGGCCTTCGCCTTCGACGGCCCCGGCGCGCTGGGCGGCGCCGCCGACCGCGTCGTCGAGAGCCGCCTCACCGAGCTGGCGCCGGTGCTGGCCCTGCTCCAGGAGGAGCGGGCGGCGGCGGCCGTCCTGGTCGGCCGCTTCGCCATGCCCGAGATCCTGCGGCTCGACGCCGGCGGGGCCGACCGGGTGACGCAGGCCATCGGCGCGCGGGCCGGCTCCCGGGTGGACGCGCGCCTGGTGGAGGCCGCCATCGGCACGCTGGCGGCCATGGGGATCGAGGTGCTGGACCAGCGCGTCTTCCTGGGCGACCTCCTGCCCGAGGCCGGCAGCTGGTCGCGGCGCCAGCCGACCGCCGACGAGCGCGACCAGGTGTCCGCCTGCGGATGTGCCCCAGAGCGCGAGGCGATCGGGATCGCCGCCGTACTGCACGATGTTCGCCTGCACCCAGCGCACCGCCGCCGCCAAGTCTTCGTGCGCAGCGGGCCACAC
>JBBIIW010000301.1:0-4401 GCA_037446305.1 Candidatus Rokuibacteriota bacterium | reverse complement strand
CGCGCCGCCGGCGGGCCTGGCCTGGACGCCCGAGGCCGAGGCGCGCCTGGCCCGGGTGCCGGCCTTCATCCGCTCCATGGCCCGCCGCGCCATCGAGCGCTACGCCGAGCGCCGCGGCCACGCGACCATCACCGAGACGGTCATGGACGAGGCGCGCTCGGCCTTCGGGGTGTAGCCCCCGGCGCCGTAGCGCATCCGGAGGAGGCCGCCGCCCGGCGGCTTTTCCTTGCCCGCCCGTTTCGCCGGCCGCTAGAATACGCGCCGGTGCGCCGTCTCGTTCCGCTCGCAGCGCTGGCGCTGCTGTCCAGCCTCCCCGTCCCGCGCGCCGCCGGCCACACCATCGGCGGACCGCCGGCGCTGACGGCGGAAGCGGTCCTCCTCCTCGACGCGCAGGGGCGCACGCTCTATGCCAAGAACCCCGAGGCCGAGCGAGCCCCGGCCAGCCTCGTGAAGCTGATGACGCTCTACCTGGCCTTCGAGGCGATCGAGTCCGGCCAGGTGAGCGCGGACGATCCGGTGACCGTGTCGCGTCACGCGGCCGCCACGCCGCGCTACCGCATGGGGCTGCGGGCCGGGCAGACGGTGCCGGTGCGCGTGCTGCTCGAGGGGATGGCCATCGC
Organism: Candidatus Rokuibacteriota bacterium; assembly: GCA_037446305.1. Lineage (GTDB taxonomy): Bacteria > Methylomirabilota > Methylomirabilia > Rokubacteriales > CSP1-6 > JBBIIW01. Next base: position 3,781 of record JBBIIW010000301.1, on the reverse strand, counting down.
CTCCGCCAACGACGCCGCCACGGCCCTGGCCGAGCACCTGGCGGGCAGCGAGGCGGCGTTCGTGGACCGCATGAACCTGCGCGCCCGGGAGATGGGGCTGACCGCGACCCGGTTCGCGAACCCCCACGGCCTGCCGGACCCCGGGCAGCGCTCGAACGCCAGGGACATCGCGCTGCTCACCGCCCGGCTGCTCCACGATCACCCCGTCGCGCGCGCCCTGCTCGGCAGTCGCGTGTTCATCCACCGCGGGCGTATCTACGCCCGGCACGTGCCCCTGATGCGCGATCCCCTGGGGGTGGGGGCCGTGAAGACCGGCTTCACCAGCGAGGCCGGCTACAACCTGGCCCTCGGCGCCTGGCGCAACGGGATGGAGTTCGTCATGGTCGTCCTGGGCTGCCGCAGCCGGGCTCACTCCTTCCTCGACGCCCGCCGGCTGCTCGAGTTCGGCTTCGTGGAGGCGGGCCTGGAGGACCACGGGCTGGAAGTCCGGCCCGCGCGCCGGCCCCTGCACGTGCGCCGCCTGCACAACGGCTGACGGCATGCCGCCCATCCGCGGGTACGTCTTCGACGCCTACGGCACGCTCTTCGACGTCCACTCCGTGGTCGAGGCGGGACGGGCGATCACGAGCGACCCGGCCACGCTGTCGGCCACCTGGCGGCAGAAGCAGCTCGAGTACACGTGGCTGCGGGCCCTGATGGGCCGGTACGAGGACTTCTGGGCGGTCACCGAGGCCGCCCTCCGCTACGCCATCCGGCGGCTCGGGCTCCAGGCCGACGAGGGCGGGATCCGCCGCCTGATGGAGGCCTACCTGACGCTCGCCTGCTTCCCCGAGGTCCCGGACGCGCTGGCGCGCCTGGCACCGCGCCCGCGGGCGATCCTGTCGAACGGCTCGCCCCGGATGCTCGAGGCCGCCGTCACGTCGAGCCGCCTGGGCGCCCACCTCCAGCACGTGCTGTCCGTGGACGCCGTGAAGACCTACAAGCCCGCCCCCCAGGTCTACGCCCTGGGGCCCGCGGCGCTCGGGGTGCCGGCGGGCGAGCTGCTCTTCGTGTCGTCGAACGCCTGGGACGTGGCGGGCGCCAAGGCGTTCGGCTATCAGGTGGCCTGGTGCAACCGGGCGGGCGCGCCCGAGGAGGAGCTGGGGGTCCGCCCCGACCTCGTGATCACGCGCCTGGATCAGCTCCCCCTGTAGGGGGCCGGGTCCGGGCGTCAGCCCCCCTCCGGGGGCATGAACTCGTTGGGCGCCTCGAAGATCCCCAGCACCACGCAGCCGTCCGGCGACCAGGCGGTGTGCACCGACCCCGGGCGGCGCCAGACGAAGTTGCCGGCCGTGCAGGCGCCGTCGTCATCGACCAGGGTGCCTTCCAGGACGTAGCTCTGCTCCAGCCCCACGTGGCGGTGGCGGGGCAGGACGGCGCCGGGGGCCATGCGGGTGAGCGTGGTCTGGCGGCCGGAGGCGTCGCGGTAGAGGGTCTTGATCTCGATCCCCGGGAAGCGGGTCGGCTCCCAGGGCAGCTCGGCCAGGTCGAGGTAGACCGACCGCTCGGTCGTCTTGGTCTCCATGCGGGCCTCCTTGGCGGTGGGCCCCAGTGTACCGGACGGCGGCGGCCCGCCGGGGCGGGCCGCCGTGACGGGAGGACGGCGCGCGCTCAGCGGCGCTTGCCGAGCTTCTTCCGCTTGACGTAGGACCAGAGCTTCTTGGTCATGTCCGAGGGGCCGATCGGCGAGCTGCCGAACAGCGACTCCAGCGTGTCCTTGCAGCCCTTGAAGCTGATGGAGTATCCCCCGAACGCCTTCTTGGCCTTGGCCATCTGTCCCCCTCCTTGGTGATGTGGGACGATTCCCGGCTCGACCCGGGGGTATTACTACCACACGCCCGAGGGGGGCCCAAGAAAAAACCCGGCGAAACGGCCCGCTCCGCCGTCGTGAGAATACCGGGGAGGGGTATGGCGGTCAGCGACGGAAGGCCGGCATCACGTCGCGCGCGAACCACCGCAGCTGCTCCTGGAACTCCCGCGCCGGCAGCCCCTCCGCCCAGTGGATCATCATCTGGTCCAGCCCCGGGTAGCGGGCCTCGAACTCGCGGATGGTCTCGATGACCTGCGAGGGCGGGCCGCACAGCCAGGCCTTCTGCTCGATGCCCTCCCGCAGCGTCGGCACCCGCGCCGGCGCCCCCGGCGTGCCCCACGGCCGGCCCTCGGCGTCGGCATAGCGGACGAACCCGAAGGGGGCGAACCACTTGTAGCGCTCGTCGTGGGCGGGCTCCAGGCGGGCGATGGCCTCCTCCTGGGAGCCGGCCAGGTAGACACCGACCCCCCAGCACAGGTCCTGGCCCAGCTCCAGGCGCCGGCCGGCGCCGGCGGCGGCCTTCCGGTAGGCGTGGAAGATCTGGTCCACGATCCGCTCGCCGTTGAGGGTGACCATGCCCTTGATGCCGCGGGTGGCGATGTACTCGAGGGTCTTGCCGCTGGCGATGGGCTGCCAGATCTCCACCGGCCGGTTCACCGGCCGGGGCACGCAGGTGATCTCCCGCAGCGTGTAGCCCCGGTACGGCACCTCGGGCGGGATCGTGTAGTGCTTGCCGCGGTGGCTCCAGGACTCCTCGTTGAAGCACTTGAGGAGCACCTCCATCTGCTCCTCGAAGAGCTCCAGGTTGGCCGCGTTGTCCAGCATGGGCGCGCCGAACGTCTCCACCTCGCGGGTGTGGTAGCCGCGCCCGACGCCCATGATCACCCGCCCGCCGGTCAGGATGTCGGCCAGGGCGTAGTCCTCGGCCAGGCGGATGGGGTGCCACATGGGCAGGATGTTGAAGGCGCAGCCGAACTTGAGCTGCCGCGTCTGGGTGGCCAGCCACGTGGAGTAGAGGAGCAGGTTCGGGATGACCTCGTAGCCCTCGTGCTGGAAGTGGTGCTCGGCCATCCAGAGGCAGTAGTAGCCCAGCTCGTCCATGGTCCGGGCCACGTCGCGGGCCGTGAAGTACGTCTCGGCGAAGCGCTCGTTGGGGTACCGGCGGGCGTCGGCCGGCGTGCCGTCCCGGCCGATGCGGTCCAGCTCGATCTGCCCCACGTACAGGACCGAGAACTTGGTGATCACTTCGCCCTCCAGCCGCCGTCGACCACCAGGGTGTGGCCGGTGATGTAGGCCGCCTCGTCGGAAGCCAGGAAGCCGATGGCCGCGGCGATGTCCTCGACCGTCCCCCGGCGCCCGGCCGGCACCAGGGCCCGCACCTGGTCGTCGTTGACCGCCACGCCGCGCTGGCTGAAGTCCGGGACGCCGGGGCCGAGGATGGCCTGCGAGTGCTGCCGGAGCCCGGTCAGGATCGGCCCGGGACAGACGGCGTTGACCGTGATGCCGCGGGCCGAGTAGACCACGGCCATCTGCCGGGTCAGCCCCACCACCCCGTGCTTGGCCGCCACGTAGGCGGCGCCCCCGCCCGTGCCGTTGAGGCCGGCCACCGAGGCCATGTTGATGATGCGGCCGCGCCCGCGGGGCAGCATCTCGCGCAGCGCGCGCTTGCAGCCCAGGAACACGCCCGTGAGGTCGATGTCGAGGACGCGGCGCCAGAGGGTCTCCTCGGTCTCGTCCACGTTGAAGTACCCGTCGAGGATGCCGGCGTTGTTGACCATGATCTCCAGCGGCCCCAGCGCCTCGACCGCCCCGTCCACGGCCCCGTCCAGCTCGGCCGCGCGGCTGACGTCGGCCCGGAAGGCGGCGGCGCGCCCACCCGCCTTCGCGATCAGCTGGGCCGTCTCGGCGGCGGCCGCCTCGTCGAGGTCCACG
>JBBIIW010000300.1:0-4415 GCA_037446305.1 Candidatus Rokuibacteriota bacterium | reverse complement strand
GGGGGGTAGCGGCGACGGACAGCGTCCCGCGGAGTCGGGACGCTGATCGGGCGAGCGAGCGGCCGCCGCGGGGGAGCGCGGCGGGGCGTGGGCGTGGCGAAGCCCGGGGGCCCACGCCCATATAAGGAGCCTCAATGATCAAGGCAGGCGAGATCAGCGAGATCATCAAGCGGCAGCTGGCCGGCTACGAGGCCGAGGTGGACCTGCAGGAGGTCGGCCGGGTCGTCGAGGTCGGCGACGGCATCGCCCGCATCTACGGCCTCGAGAACGCCATGGCCGGCGAGCTGCTGGAGTTCCCGCACGACGTCGTCGGCATGGTGCTCAACCTCGAGCAGGACCAGGTCGGCGCGGTGCTCCTGGGCGACGACAAGGTGATCAAGGAAGGCGACCTGGTCCGGCGCACGAACCGCATCGCGCAGGTGCCGGTCGGCGAGGCCGTCATCGGCCGGGTGGTGAACGCGCTGGGCCAGCCGGTGGACGGCAAGGGTCCCATCGAGACCCGGGAGTTCCGCCCCATCGAGCGCTACGCTCCCGGCGTCGTGGACCGCCGTTCGGTGAAGGAGCCGCTGCAGACCGGGCTGAAGGCCATCGACTCCATGATCCCCATCGGCCGCGGCCAGCGGGAGCTGATCATCGGCGACCGCGGCACCGGCAAGACGGCCCTGGCCGTGGACACGATCATCAACCAGCAGGGCCAGGGCGTGTACTGCTTCTACGTGGCCGTCGGGCAGAAGCGCTCCACGGTGGCCCAGGTGGTGAAGGTCCTGGAGGACGCCGGCGCCATGGCCTACACCACGGTCGTGGTGGCCTCGGCCTCGGAGCCGGCCCCGCTGCAGTACCTGGCGCCCTACGCCGGCGTCACGATGGGCGAGTACTTCCGCGACAGCAAGCGCCACGCCCTCTGCATCTACGACGACCTCTCCAAGCACGCCGCGGCCTACCGCCAGCTGTCGCTCCTCCTGCGCCGGCCTCCCGGGCGCGAGGCCTACCCGGGCGACGTGTTCTACCTGCACTCGCGGCTGCTGGAGCGGGCGGCCAAGCTCAACGACGAGCTGGGAGGCGGCTCGCTCACGGCCCTGCCCATCATCGAGACCCAGCTGGGCGACGTGTCCGCCTACATCCCGACCAACGTCATCTCGATCACCGACGGCCAGATCTACCTGGAGACCGACCTCTTCTACGCCGGCATCCGGCCGGCCGTGAACGTGGGCCTGTCCGTCTCGCGGGTCGGGGGCTCCGCCCAGATCAAGGCCATGCGGCAGGTGGCCGGCAAGCTCCGGCTGGACCTGGCGCAGTACCGCGAGCTGGCCGCCTTCGCGCAGTTCGGCTCCGACCTCGACCGCGCCACCCAGCTGCAGCTGGCGCGGGGGCAGCGCATGGTCGAGATCCTCAAGCAGGGCCAGTACCAGCCGCTGCCGGTCGAGAAGCAGGTGGCCATCATCTTCGCCGGCACCCAGGGCCTGCTGGACGACCTGCCGGTGGAGGCCGTCCGGGCCTTCGAGGAGTTCTTCTACGGCTGGATGGAGCGCCGCCAGCCGCAGATCCTGGCCGAGATCCGGGACCGGAAGGAGATCTCCTCGAGCCTGCAGGAGGCGCTGACCAGGGCCGTGGGCGAGGCCAAGACCGAGTTCGCGGCGGCCCGGGGAATCAAGGCAGCCTAGCATGGCCACGCTCCGCGACATCCGGCGGCGCATCCGCTCGGTCCAGTCGACGCAGAAGATCACCCGCGCCATGAAGCTGGTGGCGGCGGCCAAGCTGCGGCGGGCCCAGGAGCGGATCCTGGCCGCGCGCCCGTACGCCGGCAAGATGGCCGAGCTGCTGGGCAACCTGGTGGCGGGGGCGGACGAGGCGCCCCATCCGCTGCTGGCGCAGCGCGAGGGCCCGCGGCGCCAGATCGTGATCATCACCGCCGACCGGGGCCTGGCCGGCGCCTTCAACGCCAACGTCATCCGCCACGCGCTCGGCTTCATCCGGGAGTCGAGCGCGCCCGACGTGACGCTGGTCCTGGTCGGGCGCAAGGGCCGCGACTTCTACCGGCGCCGCCGGCAGTGGACGATCGGGCGCGAGATGGTCGGGTTCTGGGACCGCCTGCAGTTCACCCACGCCCAGGAGCTGGCCGACTGGCTCATGCAGCGCTACCTCGCCGGCGAGGTGGACGAGGTCCATCTCGTCTACAACGAGTTCCGCTCGGTGGCCCTGCAGCGGCCGGTGCGCCAGCAGCTGCTGCCCATCCCGCGCGCGGAGGCCGGCGCGGGCGAGCCCGCGGGCGCGGCCGACTATCTCTACGAGCCGGGCCCGCCGGCCATCCTGAACGACCTGCTGCCCCGGCACGTCCGCATCCAGGTCTATCGCGCCCTGATGGAGTCGCTGGCCGGCGAGTACGGGGCGCGGATGACGGCCATGGAGGCGGCCACCAAGAACGCCAAGGAGATGATCGACCTGCTGACGATCCAGTACAACAAGGCGCGCCAGGAACGGATCACCAAGGAGCTGCTCGACATCGTGGGCGGCGCCGAGGCGCTCAAGCGAGGAGCCGGAGCATGAGCAAGGGGAAGATCGTTCAGGTCATCGGGCCCGTCGTCGACGTCGAGTTCGAGCCGGGCCGGCTGCCCGCGATCTACAACGCCCTGGAGGTCGAGGGGGTCGAGATCAAGGACATCTTCTCCTACTCGAACCGGCTGGTGCTGGAGGTGGCCCAGCACCTCGGCGACAGCACGGTGCGGGCGGTGGCCATGGCGGCCACCGACGGGCTGCGGCGCGGCATGGCCGTGCGCGACACCGGCGGCCCCATCGCCATCCCGGTCGGCAAGGAGACGCTGGGGCGCATCCTCAACATCATCGGCGAGCCGGTGGACAAGGGTCCGGCCATCCAGGCCAAGAAGACGTATCCGATCCACCGGCCGGCGCCCGCGTTCGAGGAGCAGTCCACCCAGGTCGAGATGTTCGAGACCGGCATCAAGGTGGTGGACCTCCTGGAGCCCTACACCAAGGGCGGCAAGACCGGGCTCTTCGGCGGCGCCGGCGTCGGCAAGACGGTGCTCATCCAGGAGCTGATCAACAACATCGCCAAGCAGCACGGCGGCATCTCGGTCTTCGCCGGGGTGGGGGAGCGCACCCGCGAGGGCAACGACCTCTACCACGAGATGAAGGAGTCCGGCGTGCTCGAGAAGACCGCGCTCATCTTCGGCCAGATGACCGAGCCGCCGGGGGCGCGCCTGCGGGTGGGCCTCACCGGCCTGACGGCGGCCGAGTACTTCCGGGACGAGGAAGGCCAGGACGTGCTGCTCTTCATCGACAACATCTTCCGGTTCACCCAGGCCGGCTCCGAGGTCTCGGCCCTGCTGGGCCGCATGCCCTCGGCCGTGGGCTACCAGCCGACGCTGGCGACGGAGATGGGCGCCCTGCAGGAGCGCATCACCTCCACCAAGAAGGGATCCATCACCTCCGTGCAGGCCATCTACGTGCCGGCCGACGACATCACCGACCCGGCCCCGGCCACGGCCTTCGCCCACCTGGACGCCACCACCGTGCTCAGCCGGCAGATCGCCGAGCTGGGCATCTACCCGGCCGTGGACCCGCTGGCCTCGACCTCCCGCATCCTCGACCCCAACATCCTGGGCGAGGAGCACTACCAGACGGCGCGGGCGGTGCAGTCGATCCTGCAGCGCTACCGCGACCTGCAGGACATCATCGCCATCCTGGGGATGGAGGAGCTGTCCGACGAGGACAAGCTCATCGTGGCCCGGGCCCGCAAGATCCAGCGCTTCCTGTCGCAGCCCTTCTTCGTGGCCGAGCAGTTCACGGGCACGCCGGGGCGGTACGTGAAGGTCGCCGACACCGTGAAGTCCTTCAAGGAGATCGTGGAAGGCAAGCACGACGAGCTGCCCGAGCAGGCCTTCTACATGGTCGGCGACATCGGCGAGGCCATCGACAAGGCCCGCAAGCTGCGCGGGGACTAGCGTGGCCGACACGCTGGCGCTCGAGGTGGCCACCCCGATGCGCCTGGTGGTGGCCGACCAGGTGGACGAGGTCGTGGCGCCGGGCAGCCTGGGGTACTTCGGGGTCCTGCCCGGCCACGCCCCCTTCCTCACCACGCTGGGCGTCGGCGAGCTGACCTACCGCAAGGGCCGCGAGGAGTACCATCTGGCCGTGGCGGGCGGCTTCGCCGAGGTCAGGAACGACAAGGTGATCGTCCTGGCCGACACCGCCGAGCGCCCGGACGAGATCGACCGGGAGCGGGCCGAGCGGGCCCGCCAGCGGGCCGAGGAGCGGCTGGCCGGCCGTAGCCGGGAGGAGACGGACTACAACCGGGCGATGCTCGCGCTGCAGCGGGCGCTCATCCGCCTGCAGGTGGCCGGCCGCCGGCGCTAGCCAGCGGGCCGGCTCCGGCCCCTGCCCGGCGGGCCGCGGCGGCG
>JBBIIW010000299.1:0-4428 GCA_037446305.1 Candidatus Rokuibacteriota bacterium | reverse complement strand
CCCCCGGCGCCGGGGGGGGGAGCGGCGGCGGGGCCCCGTGCGGCTGTCTCTTGACTGTCGTGCCGGCCCCGGGTACTAAGGAGCAGTCCCTGCGCTGTACGTGATGCCGGGGGGAAGTTTCAACCTCATTCACCGCAAGGGAGCCGCACCGAGGGCGGTGAGCAAGCCCCTCTGGGAAGGGGAAGCCTGAAGCCCTCCAACGTTGGCGCCCACCTGGCAGAGCCAGGTTCGAAACACCGTCGGCACACGGCAGAGGTGGGGATTGTTTGACGGCTCCCCGCCCCCCCGCCTATACTTGTCAAATCTGATCGGTATTTGCGTTTCACAACACACCCTGAAAAGGGGATGACATAGCATGACCCAGCCCGTCTGGTTCCTCCTTCCCCTGGTCGCCGTCGTCGCGCTGGTCCTCGGGTACTTCCTGCACAAGCAGCTGGGTGAACGCAAGGTGGGCGCCGCCGGTCTGCGCGCCGAGCGCATCCTCGACGAGGCCCAGCGCGACGCCGAGGCGCGGCACCGGTCGGCCGAGCTGGAAGCCCGGGAGATCGTGCTCAAGGCCCGGGCAGAGTTCGAGGCCGAGGTGCGCCGGCGCGAGCGCGAGATCCAGCAGATCGAGCAGCGGATCCTGAACAAGGAGGAGCAGCTGGCGCGCAAGCTCGACGACCTCGAGCGGCGCCTGGCCGACTACGCCTCCCGCGAGCGCAGCCTGGGGGAGCGCGAGAAGGGCGTCGCCGAGAAGGAGGCCCGGCTGGCCCAGGCCGTCGAGGAGCAGCGGCGCAAGCTGGAGGTGATCGCCGGGCTGACCGCCGAGGAGGCGCGGCGGCAGCTGGTGGCCCAGATGGAGGAGGAGGCCCGGCGGGAGGCCGCCCTGATCGCCATGCGGCTGGAGGAGCAGGCGCGCGAGACGGCGCGGGAGAAGGCCAGGGAGGTCCTGGCCACCACCATCCAGCGGCTGGCCCCCGACTACACGGTGGAGACGACCGTCTCGGTGGTGGACCTGCCCTCGGACGACATGAAGGGCCGGATCATCGGCCGCGAGGGCCGCAACATCCGCGCCCTCGAGCTGCACACCGGCGTGGACCTGATCGTGGACGACACCCCGGAGGCCGTCCTCATCTCGGCCTACGACCCCTACCGGCGGGAGATCGCCCGCCGCGCGCTGCAGATCCTCATCGCCGACGGCCGCATCCACCCGGCGCGCATCGAGGAGGTGGTGGAGAAGGTCAAGCGCGAGATGGAGCAGCACCTCAAGGAGGAAGGCGAGAAGGCCTGCTTCGAGGTGGGGGTGCACGGCCTGCACCCGGAGCTCACCAAGCTGGTGGGCCGGCTGCGGTACCGCACCTCGTACGGCCAGAACTGCCTGCAGCACTCCAAGGAGGTGGCCTGGCTGGCGGGCATGATGGCGGCCGAGATCAAGGCCGACGTCAAGCTGGCCAAGCGCATGGGGCTGCTCCACGACATCGGCAAGGCGCTGACCCACGAGCAGGAGGGCAGCCACCCCGAGCTGTCGCTCCAGGTCCTCACGAAGTACAACGAGAGCCCGGAGGTGATCAACGCCGCGCTCTGCGGTCACGAGAACGTCGAGCCGCAGACCATCGAGGCCGTGCTGGTGGAGGCGGCCGACGGCATCTCGGCCGCCCGGCCCGGGGCCCGGCGCGACGTGCTGGAGTCCTACATCCGGCGGCTGGCCAAGCTGGAGGAGATCGCGCTCAGCTACAAGGGCGTGGAGATGTGCTACGCCATCCAGGCTGGCCGCGAGCTCAGGGTGATCACCAAGGCCGACATCGTCACCGATCTCGACGCCCACCAGCTGGCCAAGGACATCACCAAGCGGATCGAGGCGGAGATGCAGTATCCGGGGCACATCAAGGTCGTGGTCATCCGGGAGACGCGCGCCGTCGAAGTGGCGAAGTAGTCGCATGAAGGTGTTGATGGTCGGTGACGTCTTCGGCGAGCCGGGCCGGGCCGCCGTCCGGACGCTGCTGCCCCGCCTCCGCCAGGAGCACGGCATCGACCTGGCGGTCGTCAACGTCGAGAACGCGGCGGCGGGGTTCGGGGTCACGCCCCAGATCTGCCGGGAGATCCTGGACGCCGGGGCCGACGTCATGACCAGCGGCAACCACATCTGGGACCGCAAGGAGATCGTCGAGCACATCGTCAAGGAGAACCTGCTCCTGCGGCCCGCCAACTACCCGGCGGGCACGCCCGGCACCGGCCACGTGACGATCAAGGCCGGCCCCCACCGGGTGGCCGTCCTCAACCTCATGGGCCGGGTGTTCATGAACCCGATCGACTGCCCGTTCCGCAGGGCGGACGAGCTCCTGCCCGAGCTGCGGCGGGAGACGCCGATCATCCTGGTGGACATGCACGCCGAGGCGACCTCGGAGTCGGTGGCCATGGGCTGGTACCTGGCCGGCCGGGTGAGCGCGGTCGTCGGCACCCACCGCCACGTCCAGACGGCCGACGAGCGCGTGCTGCCCGGCGGCACGGCCTACATCACGGACCTCGGCATGACGGGGCCGCTGGACTCCGTCATCGGGGTGGACAAGGACCTGATCCTGCAGCGGTTCCTGACCCAGATGCCGGTCCGCTTCGAGCCGGCCCGCGGGCCGGCGGCCCTGCACGGCGCGGTGATCACGATCGACCCCGACACGGGTCGCGCCTCGGACATCGTCCGCCTCCGCGTCGTCGCTTGATCCTCGACGGCAAGGTCGTCGCCCAGAAGGTGCTCGGCGAGGTCCGCGCCGGGGTGGCCCGGCTGCGGGAGCGCACCGGGGTCACCCCCACGCTGGCCGTGGTGCTGGTGGGCGACTTCGCGCCCTCCCGCATCTACGTCGCCAACAAGAAGCGGGCGGCGGAGTCGGTAGGCATCGCCTCCCGGGATCACCTCCACCCCGAGGGGCTGACCCAGGAGCGGCTGCTGGGGCTGCTGCGCGAGCTGAGCGCCGATCCCGGCGTGCACGGCATCCTGCTCCAGCTGCCGCTGCCCCGGGGGCTGGACGAGGCGGCGGCCATCGCCGCCATCGCGCCCGACAAGGACGCCGACGGGCTGACCCCGACCAGCCTGGGCCGCCTGCTGGCCGGGGAGCCGGGCCTGGTGGCCTGCACGCCGGCCGGGTGCCTGGAGATCCTCGACCACTACGGCGCCAAGCTCGAGGGGCTGGAGGCGGTCGTGGTGGGCCGCTCGCGCCTGGTCGGCAAGCCCCTGGCCCAGCTGCTCCTGGCCCGCCACGCCACCGTCACCATCTGCCACACCCGCACGCGGGACCTGGCCGCCCACACGCGCCGGGCCGACCTGCTCTGCGTGGCGGCCGGGCGGCCGCAGGTCATCACCGGCGACATGGTGAAGGAGGGCGCCTGGGTCATCGACGTCGGCATCAACCGGCTGGAGACCGGCGCGCTGGTGGGCGACGTGGACTTCGAGTCCGTCGCCCGCCGGGCGCACGCCGTCACCCCGGTGCCCGGCGGCGTGGGCCCCATGACGGTGGCCATGCTGCTGCGCAACACGCTGCGGGCGGCCGAGCGGCAGCTGGGAGGGGCATGAGCACCGCGCGCGCCATCCTCACCGTGTCGCAGCTGACGGAGCGGCTGCGGCAGACCGTCGAGGAGGCCTTCCCGGCCGTGTGGGTGGAGGGCGAGATCTCCAACTTCCGCGCCTACGGCTCGGGCCACGTCTACTTCACGCTCAAGGACGAGACGGCGCAGCTCCGCGCCGTGCTCTTCCGCACCCGGCTCCGCCGCCTGCGCTTCGAGCCCGGCGACGGCCAGCACGTGCTGGCCTTCGGCGCCCTGGAGGTGTACGCGCAGCGGGGCGAGTACCAGCTGGTGGTCGAGCTGCTCGAGCCGCGCGGCCTGGGGGCCCTGCAGCTGGCCTTCGAGCAGCTCAAGCAGCGCCTGGGCGCCGAGGGCCTCTTCGACCCCGGCCGCAAGCGGCCGCTGCCGCGCTTCCCCCGCAAGATCGGCATCGTCACCTCCCCGAACGGCGCGGCGCTGCGGGACATGCTGCGCATCATCGGCCGGCGCTTCGCCGGGCTGCACATCGTCGTCGCCCCCTGCCGGGTGCAGGGCGAGGGGGCGGCGGAGGAGATCGCCCAGGGGCTGGCCGACCTCAACCGGCTGGGCGACGTGGACGTGATCATCGTCGGCCGCGGCGGCGGCTCGCTGGAGGACCTCTGGGCCTTCAACGAGGAGACGGTGGCCCGCGCCATCGCGGGCTCCAAGGCGCCCGTCGTCTCGGCGGTGGGCCACGAGGTGGACGTGACCATCGCCGACTTCGTGGCCGACCTGCGGGCCCCCACGCCGTCGGCTGCCGCCGAGCTGGTGGTGCGCGAGAAGCAGGCGGTGGCCGAGCAGGTGGCCGCCCTCCGGCAGCGGCTGGAGCGGGCGGGCACCCGCCCCCTGCGCGACCTGCAGCGCCGGGTGGACGAC
>JBBIIW010000298.1:0-4444 GCA_037446305.1 Candidatus Rokuibacteriota bacterium | reverse complement strand
CAGCGCGACCTGGCAGCCGTCGGCCGCGACGACCAGGGTGGTCCACGGCGGCGACGACCGGCGGGCGGCCACGCCCAGCCGCCGGGCAGGATCGACGATCGGCATCACGCGGCCCCGGAGGCTGGCCACGCCGATCACGTGCGGCGGGGCCAGCGGCACCGGCCGCGCGTCGTCGAACACCACCACCTCGCGCACGGCCCGCACGTCGAGCGCGAACAGGCGGCCACCGATCACGAAGACACAGGCGCGACGGGTGCTGACGGCGTCGAGCAGCTCCGCGCTCACCGTCGCACCACCATGATGTTGCCCATCGCGAAGCGGTCCCTCCCAGTGGCGCGCGAGGTCCGCGCGGGAAGATGCGACGGCGGGGCTGCAACAGATTTGCCAAGGGCGGCCCCCGCGAAATGACGCGGTCAAGGGCGGCCCGGGGCGCTGGTCACGGCGCCTCGCGGTGACAAGATTTCGCTGAGCCATGACACGGTGTCACCGCCGTGGCTTCCGCGCATCGGGAACGGCGGCGCGACGCAGGTTTTTCGGCGGGCCGGCGCCCTTGGCGAGGAACTTGAATGCGGACAACTGACATGAACCTCACCCGTCTGCTGGAAGCGGTCGCCGGCGGGCGGCGCCCCACCACGGTGGCGATGTTCCGGCAGGCTCGCCGCTACCGCGACGAGGGGCGCTTCGAGGAAGCGGCCGAGCTCGTGGCGCGCGGCCTGGAGCTGGATCCGCAGAACGTCGTCGGCCATCTTCTGGCCGGCTCGCTGCACACCGTCTTCCGGGACATGGACCGGGCCAAGGCCGCCTTCGAGCGCGTGCTGACCCTCGACCGCACGCACCCGCGCGCGCTCCTGGGTCTGGCCCGCATCGCCCTGGAGGAGGACGACCGCCCCCGCTGCCTGGAGCTGCTCCGCAAGGCTCTGGAGCGCTACCCCGACTTCCCCGAGGCCGAGGCGTTGCTGGCGGTGGTCAACAACACGACGCCGCTGCCCCGGGTGCGGCGGGCGCCGATCACCATCCGGCCCGACCGGCTACGCATGCCGGCCGAGCGGCACGAGCTGCTGATCGCCCGGATCGATGCCACGCTGCTCCTGGCGCACCCGCGCCTGGCGCGCAGCGAGGAGCTCGCCGGACGCACCGCCCAGCTCTGCCGCCTGGCGGCGGCGCTGGCCGAGCGCGCCCGCCTCGGCGAGCTCGACTACGGCGTCATCGAGAGTCCCGCCGAGACCACCTACCTGCGTGCGGACGGCGACATCGTGCTGGCCCTGACCTTCGACCGGGACGTGGAAATGCCGGCCGCGCTCGCGCACCTGGACCGCATCTGGGTGAACTGCCGGGCGGAGCTGGCCTCCCAGGTCGCATGAACGTCGCCGAGGACCAGGCCGGGATGACCCTGCTGGGTGGAAGTCGCGGACGGGACCTCCGGCAGGTGCTCCAGGACCTGCTGGCCGTGGACCACGTCAGCGGCGGCCTCATCGTCGCGCCCGACGGCCTGGTGATCGCGGCCGCCCTGCCCGCCAACGTCCACGTCGAGGCGCTGTCGGCGCTGGCGGCCACGCTGGGCCGCGAGCTGGAGGTGCGGGGGCAGCGCCAGCGGCGGGGCAACTTCCAGCTGGGCCACTTCGCCGCCGGCAACGGCACGGTCTTCCTCGGCGGCACCCCGGTCGGCTTCATCCTGCTGCTGGCCGAGGCGGAGGCCAACCGCGAGAAGGTGCGCCAGGCGCTGCGCAGCGCCATCGAGAGCGTCCGGCAGGCCTTCCGCCGCTGATCCGGCGGCGCCCGCGCGGCGCCGCCCTGTCCGGAACGTCACCGGGTCGCGACTCCCGCCGCGGCCCGGGCCGCCGAACGGCCGGCGATGCGGCCGAACACCGCGCCGGCCATGAGGCCCGCTCCACCGGGATAGTTGTGGTAGAAGAGCCCGCCCACCAGCTCTCCGGCGGCGAAGAGCCCGGGGATCGGCCGTTGCTCGCAGTCCACCACCTGGCCGGCCGGCGTGATCCGGAGGCCACCGAAGGTGAAGGTGATGCCCGTGGTGACGGCGTAGCCCACGTAGGGCGGCGTGTCGAGCGGCAGGGCCCAGTTCGACTTGGGGGGCGAGATCCCGCGCGTGCCCTTGCCGTCCTTGACGGCGGGGTTGAACGGCCCCGGCTGGACGGCGGCGTTGAAGGCCCGGACGGTGCGGACGAACCCCTCGACGTCGATCTCCAGCCGCCGGGCCAGGCCCTCCAGGGTCGCGTCCTCGACCTTCGTCACCTCGCGGATGCGGTACTCCTCGCGGAGCAGCGGGAGCACCTTCTGGTCGAAGACCTGCACGGCCGTCCGCCGGGGCTGCTCGATCACGGCCCGCCCGTACTTGACGTAGGTGTAGTTGCGGAAGTCCGCGCCCTCGTCCACGAAGCGCTCGCCGCGGAGGTTGACCATGATCCCCAGGGGGTAGGAGTGCTTCTGGAAGTTGTCGCCGACCTTGCGGTCGCCGTGCCAGGGCGCGTTCAGGTCCCACTGCACGGCGTGACAGCCGCTCCAGTGCCCCCACGGCAGCGCCCCCGCCTCCAGCGCCATGCGGATGGCGTCGCCGGTGTTGTAGGGCGTGCCGCGCACGCGCGCCAGCTCCCAGTTCGGACCCAGGTAGCGCGCGCGCATCTCGGCGTTGGCCTCGAAGCCGCCCGCCGCCAGGACCACCGCCCGGGCGGCGATGGTCTCCGTGGCCTGCGGCGTCCGCACCACCACGCCGGTGACCGCGCCCCCATCGTCCACCACCAGCCGGAGGGCCTTGGTCTCGAACCGCACCGCGATGCCGGCCCGCGCGGCGGCTGCGTACTCCATCTCCACCAGGCCCGGCCCGCCGCCCACGGCCTCCAGCACCAGGCCGCCCCAGAAGCGGAAGCGGCCGTCCACCTTGAAGGCCTGGCGGCCGAACATGGGGATCCAGCGGATGCCCTGCCCCTTCATCCAGCGCACGGTGGGCTGGGACTCGCGCACCAGGAGCAGGGCCAGGTCGCCGTCGGCGCAGTCCTCGGTCACGCGCATCAGGTCGTCGAAGTACGCGTCCTCGGTGTAGGGATCGACGTCCATGGACGCCGCTTCCTCGGCGCTCAGGTCCCCCACGATCTCGCGCAGCTCCTCGAACGACTTGAAGGCGAACCGGAAGCCGCCGGCGGTGAAGAAGGAGTTGCCGCCCCGCCACGCCTCGGGCGCCTTCTCCACCACGAGCACGCGCGCGCCATGCTCCCGGGCCGACAGGGCGGCACAGAGCGCGGCGTTGCCGCCGCCGACGACGACCACGTCCCAGGGCTGGCTCATCGGCGACTCAGCCGATCACCTCGCTGATCTGGATCTGGGGCTGGATGTTCGTGTAGTTGGGGATGTCGCCCATGATCTCCCTGCCGTGCCGGCCCATGCCCTGCTGGAAGCTCTCCAGCGAGTTCAGGTAGACGTGCCCGATCGCGACGTACGGGGCCGGCGAGCCGGGCGCGCCGCCGGCCAGACCGCGGTCCACCTCGGTCCGCACCACCCCGAAGTCCTTCAGCCGCTCCCGCACCAGCGCCATGTGCTTGTTGACGTAGTAGTCGTGGTCGAACGTCCGGCCTGCCTCGTTCGGGTAGAGCACGGTCACGCGGATCATCGGCGCCTCCTGTGGCTCCAAGGGTGCAGGTACGCTAGGCGGGGGCGGCCGGACGTGTCAAGAACCCCGCCGGGCCTGCCCCAGCATCTCGACGAGGACGGCACGGCTCTCGGCCGCCGTCGTGACCGGCCGGGGGAACGCCAGCCGCACGCTCCACCGCCGCTGCCCCCGGCGCAGGCGCAGCGTGAACCCCAGCCGGTCCACGGCCGCCATCGTCGCCTGGTCGGTCTCGACGCCGGCGAAGTGCCGCGCGTACGCGCGCAGGGCGTCGGCGTGATCGCGGTTCATGTGCTCCAGAATGCCGGCCGCCGCCTCGGCCAGAGGGTCGGGCTCCGCGCGCGCGTACTCGCCCGCGTCCACCCAGCCCATCGCGCCGAAGCCCCCCACGACGTAGACGTCGGCCACCGCCAGCCGCCAGACCGTGAAGTCCGGGAAGCCGGCCCAGACGGCGGCGGCGGGATGCCGCTGCAGGTACGCCTCGCGGCTGGCCGCCTGCTCCCCGGCGGGCACCGGCCGGGCCTCGCCGAGCAGTGTCACGCGGCTGCCGGCCAGGGGCTCGCCGCTGACGTCGTCCTGGCTCACCAGCAGGCTGGCCCGGGGGTCGGCGGTCAGGTTCTGGGTGTGCACCGCCAGGGCCGAGATGAGCAGCAGCGGCTGGCCGGCCGGATCCAGCGCGTAGGGCATGAGCGAGGCGAACGGGTGGCCCGGGTGCTTGCGCGAGAGCGTGGCCAGGGTGCCGGCGCGGCGCTGGACCAGCAGCGTGCGGGCCCGCTCGGCGAACGTGGGCTCGGCGGGCGCGGGGAGGATGAACCGGCCACTACAACG
>JBBIIW010000297.1:0-4454 GCA_037446305.1 Candidatus Rokuibacteriota bacterium | reverse complement strand
GAAGGCCAGCGTCCCCGCCACGAGCGCGCCGGCCAGGACCAGGCCCGTCGCGGCCCGCCGGGGCGGCAGGACGGCGGCGCCGGCCAGGGCGGCATTGACCGCCAGGACGACGAAGGAGACGCCGTACACGCCCGCCAGCTCGGCCACCTGCAGGACCGGCAGGACGCGGTACTGCGAGTACCCGAGCGCCCCCCACGGGAACCCCCCGAAGAGGTGGCCCCGGAGCCACTCGGCGCCCACCCAGGCGAAGGGCGCGGCCAGCAGCGCCAGCCCCGGGCCCCGGCGGCGGGCCAGCCAGCTGAGGGCGCCGGCGACGAGCGCCACGTACACCGCGCAGTAGCCGGCCAGCAGCATGGTCGGGCCCCACGTCAGCGGCCACGGGATGGCGCTGTAGACCCGGAAGGTGTAGTTGAGCCAGCGCAGCAGCGGCAGGAAGAAGGCGAAGCCGGCGAGCCACCCCCAGCCGAAGGCCGCCCGCGGGCCGGTCGTGACGGCCACGTACAGCACGGGGGCGAGCGCCACCCACGCCGCGCCGGCCCAGTCGATGGCGGGAAAGGCCAGCCCGAGCGCGAAGCCCCCCGCCCCGGCGAGGACGCCGTGGCCGAGCGCCGGGACGAGACGGGCGCGCAGCGGGCGCGCTCCTCAGCGCCCCTCGACGAGGCGGTCGGCCAGGAAGCGGGGCAGCCCGGCCGCGGCGATCTTGCGGCGGGCCGCCGCCACGTCGTAGGGCACCCGGCGCACCACGACCCGGCGGGCCTCGGGGTCCCAGATCGCGTAGGCCGCCCGCGGATCGCCGTCGCGCGGCTGCCCCACGCTGCCGACGTTGACGATAGAGCGGCAGCCCGGCTCGAGCCGGAGCTCACCGGGCTCCGGCACCCAGTCCCGGCGTCCCGGGGCGATCATCCAGGCCCGCGGCAGGTGCGAGTGACCGACGAAGCCCAGGGGCGTGGCGAGCGCCGCCAGGGCGGCGAAGCCGTCCTCGGGCCCGACCAGGTAGTCCCAGGCCTCGGGGAGGGCCGGCGAGGCGTGCACGAGCGTGGCCTCCCCGACCTCCAGGACGATGGGCAGCGCTGCCAGCCAGGCCCGCTCGGTCGCGCTCAGCTGCCGCCGCGTCCACTCGGCGGCGACGCGGGCATAGGGATTGAACCAGGCCAGGTCGAGGCGCCCGGTCACGGCCGCCTCGTGGTTGCCGGCCACGACCGCCCGGCAGCGCTCGCCCACCAGCTGCACGCAGGCCGCCGGGTCCGCGCCGTAGCCGACGACGTCGCCCAGGCACAGCACGGCATCGACCCGGTCGCGGCAGTCGGCCAGGACGGCGGCGAGCGCCTCCAGGTTGCCATGGATGTCGGACAGCAGGGCGTACCGCACGGCCGGCGTCAGGACGCGGCGCGCAGTTCCTTGTGGATGCGGTCCAGGATCCCGTTGATGAAGCGGCTGGAGTCGGAGGTCCCGAACTTCTTGGCGATCTCGATGGCCTCGTTGATCACGACCTTGGGCGGGGTCTGCTCCCGCCAGAGCATCTCGTACACGGCGAGGCGGAGCAGGTTGCGGTCCACGACCGCCATGCGGTCCAGGGCCCAGTGCTCGGCGTACTGGGTCAGGATCTCGTCGATCTTGGCCTGCTGCTGCTTCGTCCCGCGGACGAGGGCGTCGGCGAACTCCCGGACCTCGCCGTCCGCGGCGTGACGGGCCCAGAACTCCTCGGCGTGCCGGCCGGGGTCGGCCTCGCCGTGCAGGTCCAGCTGGTAGAGGAACTGCAGCGCCAGCTCGCGCGCCTTGCGCCGCCGTCCCGCGCTCATCGGCCTCGCCGCCCACCGCGCACGCGCGCCACGAGGGCCGCCATCTCCAGCGCCGCCTCGGCCGCCTCCTGGCCGCGGTTGCCCACCTCGCCGCCGGCGCGCTGCCAGGCCTGCTCCTCGGTGAGGGCGGTCACCACCCCGAACGTCGCCGGAACGCCCGTTTCGAGTGCGACCTGCCGGATGCCCGCCGCCGCCTCGCGCGCCACGTGCTCGAAGTGCGGCGTCTGGCCGCGGATGACGACGCCCAGGCAGACGATGGCGGCGTAGCGCCCCGTCCGGGCCAGGTGGCCGGCGGCCTGCGGCAGCTCGAAGGAGCCCGGGACCATGTGGACCTCGACATCGCCGGGCGGCACGCCGCCGGCCTCGAGCGCCTGCAGGGCGCCGTCCACCAGGCGCTTGCTGATCGCCTCGTTGAACCGGGCGGCCACGACGGCGAAGCGCCCGCGCCGGCGGGGGACGGCCGCGGCGCGGCGTGACGGTCTGGGGGCGCGACCGGCCATACTAGGGCAGCGACGACAGCAGGTGCCCGAGCTTGTCGCGCTTGGTGCTCAGGTAGCGGTGGTTCTCGGGGTTGGCCGGCATCTCGATCGGCACCCGCTCCACGATGGCCAGCCCGTACGCCTCCAGGCCGACCCGCTTCTTGGGGTTGTTGGTGAGCAAGCGCAGATTCTTCACGCCGAGATCGACCAGCACCTGGGCGCCGATGCCGTAGTCCCGCTGGTCGGGCTTGAAGCCCAGCGCCTCGTTGGCCTCCACGGTGTCCTTGCCCTGGTCCTGCAACTCGTACGCCCGCAGCTTGTTGAGCAGGCCGATGCCCCGCCCCTCCTGGCGCAGGTAGACGATCACGCCGCGCCGGGCCCCGGCCACGATCTCGAGCGCCCGCCGCAGCTGCAGGCCGCAGTCGCACCGGCGGGAGTGGAAGACGTCGCCGGTGAGGCACTCGGAGTGCATGCGCACCAGGACGGGCTCCTCCCCGTCCACGTCGCCCATGACCAGGGCCAGCGGCGTCCGGCTCTCCACCGTCGTCTCGTAGGCGATGGCGGTGAACTCGCCGTACTCGGTCGGCAGCCGGGCCTGCGCCACCCGGCGCACCAGCTTCTCCTTCCGCGTCCGGTAGGCGATGAGGTCCTTGATGGTGATCATCTTGAGGCCGTGGCGCCGGGCCAGCTCGGCCAGCTGAGGGACCCGGGCCATGCCGCCGTCCTCGTCCATCACCTCGCAGATGACGCCGGCCGGCGAGCAGCCCGCCATGCGGGCCAGGTCCACGGCGGCCTCGGTGTGGCCGGCTCGCCGGAGCACGCCCCCCGGCATGGCGCGGAGCGGGAGGATGTGGCCGGGCCGGGTGAGGTCCTCGGGGCGGGTCTGCGGATCGACCAGGGTCCGGATGGTGACGGCGCGATCGTAGGCCGAGGTCCCCGTGGTCACGCCGCGCCGGGCGTCGACGGTCACGGTGAAGGCGGTGCCCAGGGGGGCGGTGCTGTCCGAGACCATCATCGAGATCTTGAGCTCGTCCAGGCGCTCGCCGGTCATGGGCACGCAGATCAGCCCCCGGCCGTGCTTGGCCATGAAGTTCACCGCCTCGGGGGTCACGCGGTCGGCGGCCATGACCAGATCGCCCTCGTTCTCGCGGTCCTCGTCGTCCACCACCACGAGCAGCCGGCCCTGCCGGATCTCCTCGATGGCCTCCTCGATCGTCGCGAAGCTCATCCCGTCCCTCGGAGCGCCAGGGATCGCAGCACGTACTTGCCGATCACGTCGGCCTCGATGTTGACGGGCTGCCCGGCGCGCAGCGCCCCCAGCGTCGTGGCCTCCAGCGTGTGCGGGATCAGCATCACCTCGAAGCCCGCCGGCCCCACCGCGGCCACCGTGAGGCTGACCCCGTCGACGGCCACCGAGCCCTTCTCCACCAGCAGCGGGGCCAGCGCCGGGTCGCCGAGCGCGATGCTCACCCGTCGCGTCGATTCTACACGCGTCACCTCCGCCACGGTGCCCACGCCATCCACGTGGCCCAGCACCAGATGGCCGCCCAGGGCCGCGCCCAGCCGGAGCGGGCGCTCGAGGTTCACGCGATCGCCGGGGCCGAGGGCGCCCAGCGTGGTGCGCGCCAGCGTCTCCGGCCCGAGGTCGAACGCCAGCCGATCGCCATCCCGGGCGACCACCGTGAGGCACGCACCGTTGACAGCCAGGCTGGCGCCCACCGCACCGCCCTCGAGCGTCGCCCGGGCCCTGATTTCCAGGCGCCGGGTGGCGCCCCGCCCCTCGGCCCGGGTCACCACCCCGACTTCCTCGACGATCCCCGTGAACACCTCAGCGCACCGATCGCGCCACGGCCTGGACGCCGTCCGCCGGGGCCCCGGCCGGATGCAGGACGTCGGCCTCGATCAGCAGGTCCTCCCCGAGGTGCTGAACCTCCAGCGGGCCCAGGCGCATCGCCTCGGCCAGGGGGCGTCCCGGACCGCCGACCGCCGCTGGCGCCGCCCGGCCGCCCAGCACCAGCGGAGCCACGAAGAGCGCGACCCGGTCGACCAGTCCGGCGGCGACGAACGCGCCGGCCACCTCGGAGCCGCCCTCGACCAGCACTCCCCGGACCTCGCGCGCGGCCAGCGCGGCCAGCAGCGCGGTCAGGTCCACCCGGCCCTCCCGCTCGGGCAGCCG
>JBBIIW010000296.1:0-4458 GCA_037446305.1 Candidatus Rokuibacteriota bacterium | reverse complement strand
GCCGCGCCCCACCAGGGCCACGCCGCCGAGCGCCGCCTGCTCGAGCGGCTGGGCGAGGCGCTGGACCGGCTCGAGCGGCTCGCGCCGGGCGACCGGCAGGCCGTCCGCGAGGTCCTCGACACCCTGACCTCGGGGATGATCTTCGATCTCACCCGGTTCCCCGGGGAGGATGCCGGCGCGCTGGCCGCGCTGGAGACGGCCGAGGAGCTGGACCGCTACACCTACCTGGTCGCCGGCTGCGTGGGACCCTTCTGGACCAGGCTGCACGCCGCCCACCGGGCGCGCCTCCGGGGCTGGGACACCCCGGAGCGCCGGGCCCTGGCCGTGCGCTTCGGCAAGGCCCTGCAGCTCACCAACGTCCTGCGCGACGTCCCGGCCGATCTGCGTCAGGGCCGCTGTTACCTGCCGGCGGCCGGCCTCGCCGCCTGCGGCCTCGAGCCAGCCGACCTGCTCGTCCCCGGCGGCACGCTGCGGGCCCGGCCGCTCTGGCAGACGCTGCTGGGCCAGGCCCTGGAGCACTACGACGCAGCCTGGGACTACACCCGGGCCCTACCGGTGGCGGAGTGGCGGAGCCGTCTGGCCTGCACCTGGCCCCTGGCCATCGGCCTGGCCACGCTGGCCGCCCTGGCCGCCCACCCCGACCCGCTGGGCGCCTGGCCGCCCGTCAAGATCTCCCGGGCGGCCGTGCGGGAGCTCCTGGCCCGCGGCAGCCTCGCCATCTGGTCCAACGCCGCGCTCGGGAGGCTCGCCGCCGGGCTGCGCCGCCGCGTGGCCGGGTGAGATCACGCGCGAATTCTCTTGCGTGCGTGTCACGTGATATGCAGGGTAAGGCGAAACCTCGTCGCAACCGGGGAGGACACGATGGAGCGACCGCACGGCGACACCCAGCCCTGGCAGCCCAGCACGTCGTTTCAGCCGACCGTCCCGCCCAAGCCGGCGGGCGAGGAGCCGCCGCAACCTGCGGCGCGCAAACCACGCCCCAAGGCCCGGCCCAAGGCGAAGGCGAAGCCGAGGGCGAAGACCAGGGCGGCGGGCAAGGCCAAGACGCGGGGCAAGGCGAAAAGCCGCGGCAAGAGCGCCGGCAAGCGCGGGAGCAAGGCCCGCGCGCGGCGCCGCTAGTCGGCCACCGAGAGCCTGAGCAGGGTCGCCGGGTCGATCCGGGCCGCGCCCACGAGGGCCCCGAAGTGCAGGTGGGGCCCGGTGGCGCGGCCGGTCGAGCCCACGGTGCCGATCTGCTGGCCGCGCGTCACGCGCTCGTCCTCGGAGACGAGGATGTCCTGGAGGTGGAAGTAGAGCGTGTAGAGGCCCAGCCCGTGGTCGAGGACCACGAGGCGCCCCGGGAAGAAGTAGTCGGCCACGAGGGCCACGCGGCCGTCGTTGGCCGCCACCACGGGCGTCCCCGCCGCCGCCGAGAAGTCCACCCCCGTGTGCGGCGCCCGGGGCTTGCCGTTGATGACCCGCCGGGCTCCGAAGCCCGTCCCGGGCTCCGTCCCCGGCACGGGCCGGACGAACCGGCCCCGCCAGAGCCGCTCGGGCGTCACCATGCGGTAGAGCGTCCGCAGCCGATCACCCTCCGCGACCGCCCGGAGCTCCGTCTCCGGGTCGAGATCCACCATCGCCGGCGGCAGGGTAAGGCGCTGCACGTGGAACTGCCGGGGCTGGACCCGGATCGTGCCCTGCAGGCGGCGAGGCTCGTGGCCGGGGACGAGCACGACCAGCCGCCAGGGATGCAGCCCCGGCTTGATCTCCACGTCGAAGCCGGCCAGGGCCGCCTGGCCGCCGGCGTACGGGAAGAAGGTCAGGGGCCGTCCTGCCGCGGTCCCCTCCACGCTCGCCGCCGGAGCCACGCCGCGCACGTGGAGCCAGGCCACGTCGCCGACCCGCACCTGCGGGGGATGCCAGCGGACCTGGACGGGCTGGGCCTGGGCCGGGAGGGCTCCGGCCAGGAGCAGGCAGAGGGCGAGCGGCAGGCCGAGACGGACGCCCGTCACTCGGGGCGCTGCTGCCGCAGGAACTGCTCGATCTCGGCCAGCAGCTCGGAGGCGGGGGGCAGCTCCCCACCGGGCTGCGGGGCCTCGTCCTCGTCGGCGTCCCCGGCCCGCGACTCGAGCCTGGCGACATACGACGCGATCTTGGCGTTCTGGGCCAGCACCTGGGCCAGGTTCTGGTCGAACTGGCGGCTGGCCTCCTCGAGATCGGACAGGTCGACGTCGGTGCCCAGCAGCGTCAGGACCCGCCGCAGCAGCGCCAGCGAGGCCTTGGGGTTCTCGATGCCCGAGATGTAGTGCGGCACGTTGGCCCACAGGCTGGCCGTGGGCAGGCCGCGCTCCCGGCAGGTGGTGTTCAGGACGCCCACGATGCCGGTGGGGCCCTCGTAGCGGGTGGGCCGGATGCCGAGCATCGTGGCCAGCTCGGGGTCGGAGGCACCGCCCGAGAGCCGGACGGGCCGGGTGTGCGGCACCTCGGCCAGCAGGGCGCCCAGGGTGAGCACGAGCGTCGTCTCGGTCAGCCGGGCCAGGCTCAGGATGGCGCCGCAGTACGCCTTCCACCGGAGGTGCGGCTCCGGCGCCACGCCCACGATCACGTCGCGCCCGAGGTCGGGGGGCTGGGCGATCGAGAACTCGGTGGCGGGCCAGATGACCTCCCGCTCGGTGGTCGAGCCCGCCTTGAAGCGCACGTAGGGGCGCGTCAGGCCGAAGTGGTAGAACTCCTCCGGATCGATCTCGGCGAACTTCTCGGCGCCCAGGGCCGCGGCCAGGTAGCGGGCAGCCGTGGTCGCCGCCTCGGCCGCGTCGTTCCAGCCCGTGAAGGCCAGGATCATGACCGGGCGCCGGAAGCGCTCCGGCATCGCGAGAATCTTCAGCGGATCCATCGGCCGGCTCCCCCCGCGCGCGTTCGACGCAGTCTAACACGAGGCGTCAGGATGGTTGACCGACGGCGGCGCGGGCCGGTAGCATGTGGCCGCCGTTGCGGGAGCGCCATTCGCACAGGACGGAGGTCGGATATGCGCGTCAAGGGGTTGGGACTCACGGTCGCGGCGGGCGCACTGCTGCTCGGCGCCGGGTGCGCGACGAGCGAGGAATGGGCGACGTGGAAGG
The DNA here is from genome assembly GCA_037446305.1 of Candidatus Rokuibacteriota bacterium. Classification (GTDB taxonomy): domain Bacteria; phylum Methylomirabilota; class Methylomirabilia; order Rokubacteriales; family CSP1-6; genus JBBIIW01. The sequence continues at coordinate 1,360 of JBBIIW010000296.1, read as the reverse complement.
CGCACCCGACCCACTTCGCATCCGGGTCGCACATGGGGTTTTCCCTGCGGAACCGCGACGCCAGCCAGGCCCGGGTCAGCCGTGACGACCTCGCCGCCGCCCGCGAGCAGGGCTGGTGGGGCCGGCCGGTCACCGTGGGCCAGGAGCAGATCCTGGAGCGGTAAGCTCTCCGGGGACCGGCCGTCAGGCTCGCGCCGCTCTGGCACGCCAGCAGGGCGCCGGCGGCCGGTCCTCGCCGCCTAATGCGGCGTCAGGCCGCGGTTCCTCTCGCCTGGCACTGCCCGTGCAGCCGCCGGGCATCATGCGCACACACACGGCACGCACCCTCGTCCTGCTGCTGGCCGCTCTGGCGCTGGCGCCTGGAATCCCCGGCGCCGTCACCGCCGCGGCCGCCGGCGCGCCGGAGGACCGCATCCTGCCGGCCGACCAGTACACGTCGGAGAAGGCCCGGCGTCTGGCCGCCACCCACGGCCGGGCGCTCCGGGACCTGAACGAGAGCATCTATCACTGCCTGCCCTGGCTGGAAGTCCATCGCCAGAGCATCGGGTTCTTCCGGCCCAAGGGGGCCGCCGAGGACGACCGGTACCTGGCCCTGCGCGTCTACATCGAGCAGGACGCCTCGCCGCAGTTCGCGCGCCTGAGCCTCGAGGAGCGGGCCTCCGCGATGTTCTCGCGCTACGTGGCGCCGCTGCTGCGCCGCATGGCGGCCGACCAGGCGCTGGCCAACGACCCGGCCCTGGACGGCTTCACGATGATCCTGGAGTGGCTCAAGCAGGCGGCGCAGAACGGGGACCGCCCCGTCCACGAGACCATCGCGGTCTTCATCCCCAGGCCCCTGGCCATGGAGTTCCTCTCCGGGCGCGCCGCGGTGGCCCAGCTGGCCCAGCGGGCGCGGGTCATGGCCTGGGACGGCGAGTCGGCCCTGGGCCCGGTGAAGCTGACCGCCTGGGACGACAACTTCGTGTCCACCTACAAGGTGGCCAACTATCAGCTGGCCGACGGGGTGAGCTGCCCCAGGTAGCGCCGGAGCAGCCGGCGCAGGCCCGGGAACGCGATCTGCCGCCAGGGCATCCGGGCCGCCGGGAACCAGCGCGCCTCGCTCACATCGTCGCTGGTCCTGAGCGGCCCGGGCGCCAGCACGACCCCGTAGAGGATGGTGAGCACGGGAAAGCCGCCCGGGCCGTAGCGATCGGTCGCGAAGCCGATCAGCCGCGCCCGCCGGACCGCGACCCCCAGCTCCTCCCGCAGCTCCCGGCGCAGCGCCCGCTCCGGATCCTCGCCCGCCTCCAGGAAGCCGCCCGGCACGTCCCACGTCCCCGCGTACGGCGGCCGGCCGCGGCGCGTGAGCAGCACCTGCCCC
>JBBIIW010000295.1:0-4465 GCA_037446305.1 Candidatus Rokuibacteriota bacterium | reverse complement strand
GGCCGGTCGGAGGGCCGCGGCGCCGACCACGTGATCGTCACCGGCGGCGGCGCGGCCGTGCTGCCGTGGGCGGCGCAGGCGGTGCGTGACGGCGGCGCCATCCACTACTTCGCCGGGGGCCCGGGCGACGGGTTGCCGATCCCCCTGGGCGCCCTGTACCATCGCGAGTTGACGATCACCGCCACCTACTCGTCCTCTCCGGCGGATCTGGCCGAGGCGTTCCGGCTGATCACGACCGGCGCGGTGGCCGTCGAGGCGCTGTACACGCACCGGGTGTCCCTCGACGGCCTCGAGCGCGGCGTGGCGCTGATGCGGGGCCGGCAGGCCATCAAGGTCTACGTGACACCATGAGAGCGCAGGTCTTCCACGGTCCCGGCGACCTCCGCGAGGTCGAGGTGCCCTGGCCCACCCCGGGGCCGGGCGAGGTCGTGGTCTCGATCGAGGCCGCGCTGACGTGCGGCACGGACGTCAAGACGCTCCGGCGCGGTCACCCGGTGATGATCCCCCGCCTCCCCACGGTCTTCGGTCACGAGTTCGCGGGCACGGTGACCGCCGTCGGGGCCGGCGTGAGCGGCCTGCGGGAAGGCGACCGGGTGGTGGCGGGCAACTCGGCGCCCTGCGGCGACTGCCCGCCGTGCCTGGCCGGCCGGCCCAACCTCTGCGACGACCTGCTGTTCGTGAACGGCGCCTATGCCGAGGCCATCGCGCTGCCGCCCCGCCTGGTCGCGCGCAACGTCGTGCCCATCGGGCCCCGGCTGCCCGCCCGGCGGGCGGCGTTCGTCGAGCCGCTGGCCTGCGTGCTCCTGGGCATCGAGCGCGGCCGGGTGGAGTCCGGGCAGACGGTCGCCGTCTTCGGCCACGGGCCGCTGGGCTGCCTGCTGGCGATGGTGGCGGCGGCGCACAAGGCCCGGGTGCTGCTCGTCGGCAAGACGGGCTGGCGGCTGGAGCGGGCCCGCGCGCTGGGGGTGGCCGAGTGCGTGGACGCGCTGGCCGCGGCCGACGTGGCCGCCGAGATCCGGGCCCGGACGGGCGGGCGCGGCGCGGACGTGGCCATCGACGCCACGGGGCGTCCCGAGGTGTGGGAGACGGCGGTGGCGGCGGTGGGCCGGGGCGGCACGGTGGTGTTCTTCGGTGGCTGCGCGCCCGGCACCACCGTGCGCCTGGACACGCGGCGCGTGCACTACGAGGGGCTGACGCTGGCCGGGGCCTTCCACCACACCCCGGAGCTCATCCGGCGCGCCGTGGATCTGCTCGACGCCGAGGCCGTGAACCCCGACGGGCTGCTCACGCACCGGATGGGCCTGAGCGGCGTCCCCGAGGCCCTGGCGCTGATGGCCCGCGGCGAGGCCCTGAAGGTGCTCATCGAGCCATGAGGCGCGCGGTGCCGGCGATCCTGGCGGCGCTCCTGCTGGCCGGCGCGGCGCCCGCCGCGGCCCTCGAGCCCACGGCCCTGTTCGCGCAGGGCGCCTGGATCGTCTCCGTCGAGGGCGGCGGCGGCCACCAGGACAACTTCAGCCGCGGCTTCGATTCGGACCTCGACCTGTGGTACACCGGCGCCCGGGTGAGCCACGTGCTCCTGGACCCCGTGGGCCCCGGGCCCCTCCGCGGCACCCTGGACGCCGGCCTGGAAGCCCTGTACCAGCGGTACGGGGACGGCACGCGGGCGTTCTGGGCCGGGCTGGGCCTGGTCGCCCGCTGGAACTTCCTGTCGCTGGGGCGCCTGGTGCCCTACCTGGAAGGCGGCGCCTACGCCGGGGGGACGGACCTGGAGATCCGCGAGATCGACTCGCCGTTCGCGTTCCTCCTCGCTGCCGGCGCGGGAGCCGCGTTCCTGGTCACCGAGGAGGCGGCCGTCTACGCCGGCTACCGGCTGGTCCACGTCTCGAACGGCAACATCGACGCTCCGAATCGCGGCCTCGAGGCCCACACCGGCGTGGTGGGGGTCTCCGTCCGCTTCAGGTGATCCGCATGACCACACCCATCGCCGAGATCGTGCTGGCCGGCCCCCGCGGGTTCTGCGCGGGGGTGGAGCGGGCCATTGACATCGTCGAGCAGGCCCTGGAGGTGTGCGGGCCCCCCGTCTACGTCCGCCGGGAGATCGTGCACAACGGCTTCGTGGTGGACCGGCTGCGGGCCAAGGGCGCCGTCTTCGTGGACGAGCTGACCGAGGTGCCGGACGAGGCCACGGTGATCTTCAGCGCGCACGGCGTGGCGCCCGCGGTGCGCGAGGAGGCCGCCCGGCGCCGGCTGCGCGTGATCGACGCCACGTGCCCGCTGGTGACCAAGGTGCACCTGGAGGCGGTGCGCTACGCCCGGGAGGGCTACTCGATCGTGCTCATCGGCCACGAGGACCACGACGAGGTGATCGGCACCCTGGGCGAGGCGCCGGACCGGATCCACGTCATCGCCACCGCCGCCGAGGCCCTGGCGCTCGAGGTGCCCGATCCGGCGAAGGTGGCCTACCTGACCCAGACCACCCTTTCCGTGGACGACACGCGCGACGTCATCGAGGCGCTCCGCCGGAAGTACCCGCGCATCGTCGGCCCGTCGCGCGACGACATCTGCTATGCCACCCAGAACCGCCAGGCGGCGGTGAAGACGGTGGCCGGCGACGTGGACGTCCTGCTGGTGATCGGCGCGGCCAACAGCTCGAACTCGCTCCGCCTGGTCGAGGTCTCGCAGTCCGCCGGCACCCGGGCCTACCTGATCAACGACGTGCGGGACATCCGGCCCGAGTGGCTGGAGGGCGCGCGCCGGATCGGCGTCACCGCCGGCGCCTCGGCGCCCGAGGTGCTGGTGACCGAGGTCGTCCAGACGCTGCGGAGCCGGGGCGCCGCCGTGCGCGAGGTCAACGTGGTCGAGGAGAGCGTCCGCTTCGCCCTGCCGCCGGAGCTGGAGGAGCTGGCCCGGGAGCGCGGGGTGAGGCTCCCCGAGCGCGCCGCCATGCGGCAGTCGATCTGATGCGGCTCGTCACCTACCGGCAGGGGCGGGCCGCCCCGCGCGTGGGGGCCATCGTGGACGGGACCGTGCTGGACCTGGCGGCCCTGGCCATGGACCGGGCCCGGAGCCGGGGGGCGGTGCGGGCGGGGCGGGGGGGCTTCCCGCGGACGATGCTGGGGCTCGTGCAGGCGGGACCGGCGGCCTGGGCGGAGGCCCGCGACGCCGTGGACCACGGCCGGGAGATCCTGGGCCGGGAGGGCGGCGACGGGCTCGTGAGTCGCCGGCTGGGCGCCCCGCTGGCCCGGGTCCGCCTGGAGGCGCCCATCCCGAGGCCGGCCCGGAACGTCTTCTGCCTGGGGCGCAACTACGCCGAGCACGCGGCCGAGCGGGGCGCCGAGGCCCCGGCCCACCCGGTCTACTTCACCAAGCCCCCCGAGTGCGTCATCGGGCCCGGGGCCGGCATCGTCCACCACGCGGCCACCAGCGAGCTGGACTACGAGGTGGAGCTGGCCGCCGTCCTCGGCACGGCGGGCCGCGACATCACCGGCGCGGCGGCCCTGGGCCACGTCTTCGGCTACACCGTCGTCAACGACGTCACGGCCCGCGACCTCCAGAAGCGCCACCAGCAGTGGTTCAAGGGCAAGTCGCTGGACACCTTCTGTCCCATGGGGCCGGTGCTGGTCACGGCCGACGAGATTCCCGACCCCCAGACGCTGGCCATCGCGCTGCGGGTGAACGGCGAGACCCGCCAGTCCAGTCACACCTCGAAGATGATCTTCCCCGTGGCCCGGTGCATCGAGGTCCTCTCGATCGCGTTCACGCTGCTCCCCGGCGACGTCATCGCCACCGGGACGCCCGAGGGCGTGGGCGCCGCCACCGGGCGGTTCCTGAAGGTCGGCGACCGGGTCGAGGCGGAGGTCGAGCGGATCGGCGTGCTCGTCAACCCGGTGGTCGCGCCCTGAGCTTCGTCTCCCACGTCGAGTGCACGGTCTGCGGCGCCCATCACGACGCCAAGCGCGCGCTGACCGTCTGCGAGCGGTGCGGCCAGATGCTGGCCGTCCGCTACGACCTGGCGCGCGTGGCCGCCGCCGTCAGCCCGGAGGCCCTGCGGGCCCGGCCGCCCGGGATGTACCGCTTCCGGGAGCTGACGCCGCTCGACGACGACGAGCGCCCGGTGACCCTGGGGGAGGGCGCCACGCCGCTGCTGCCCCTGCCCGGGCTGGGCGCCCACCTGGGGCTGCCTCACCTGCTGGCCAAGGACGAGGGCCAGAACCCGACCGGCACCTTCAAGGCGCGCGGGCTCGGCATGGCCATCACGCGCAACCGGACGCTCGGGGCCCGCGGCTTCCTGGTGCCCTCGGCGGGCAACGCCGGCGGCGCCGCCGCCCTCTACGCGGCCCGCGCCAACCTCCAGCCGCTGATGTTCCCCGGACGTGCCACCGGCAAGGACCTGATGCCCGGCGGGCAGCTCATGCTCACCACCGACGTCGAGAACTACCCCGGCTACCCCAAGGGCATCATGGGC
>JBBIIW010000294.1:0-4469 GCA_037446305.1 Candidatus Rokuibacteriota bacterium | reverse complement strand
GCCGTGTGCGCCGACACGGCGGCCGGCGACCGGGGATTCAACCGCGCGTTCATCGCCTTCATGGCCACGCCCTTCGCGGTGGCGGCGGTCGCCGGCCTGGCGCTGGCCCGGCTGGGCCGCGCGGCCAGGGCCCGGGAGGGCGCCGGCCAGGCGGGGGAGGGAAAGCGATGCTGAACTGGCTGGGGTGGCTGCCCGAGAACGTGTCCACGTTCGGGGCCGACATCGACGGCGTCATCGCCATGATCTGGTACCTGACGGTGGCCTGGTTCTTCCTGACGTTCGGCGTCGGGGCGGCCCTCCTGATCCGGTACCGCCGCCGTCCCGGGACGCGGGCCAGCTACGTGCCGGGCGACACCTTCCGTCAGGCCGCCTGGATCCTGGTCCCGGTGGCGGTGGTGGCCGTGCTCGACTTCTGGATCGACGTGCGCGGGGCACCGGCCTGGGCCAGGGTCAAGCTGCAGCCCCCGCCGGGGGCCATGGTGATCCAGGTCACCGCCAAGCAGTTCAACTGGGAGGTGCGCTATCCCGGTCCGGACGGCGCCTTCGGCACGCCCGACGATCGGGTCCTGCTGGACGAGCTGCACGTGCCGGCGGGCCGGCCGGTCCGGGTCGAGCTGTCGTCGCGGGACGTGATCCACAGCTTCTTCAGCCCCCACCTGCGCCTGAAGCAGGACGTCGTGCCGGGCCGGACCATCCCGGTCTGGTTCGAGGCCACCCGGCCCGGCGAGTACGAGCTGCCGTGCGCCGAGCTGTGCGGGTTCGGGCACTCGGGCATGAAGGGCTCGCTGCACGTGCACGACCCCGCCGGGTTCCAGCGCTGGGTCGCCGGGCAGTGGCCGCCGGCCGGTCCGGCGGCGACGGAGGGCGGACGATGAGCGCCTCCGCGAGCGCCGTCCGCGAGCCGTCCGTCCACCCGGCCCACGCCGGGTTCTGGAGCACCTACGTCTTCTCCACCGACCACAAGACCATCGGCAAGCAGTACCTCGCCCTGGGGGCGCTGTGGGCGGTCGTCGGCGGGCTGCTGGCCTTCGTCATGCGCTGGCAGCTGGCCTGGCCCGACACGGCGGTGCCGGGCTGGGGGGAGATCGGCCCCGAGACCTACAACCTCGTCGTCACCATGCACGGCACGGTCATGGTGTTCTTCGTGGCCATGCCGATCCTGCTGGGCGCCCTGGGCAACTTCCTGATCCCGCTGATGATCGGCGCCCGGGACATGATCTTCCCCCGGCTCAACATGCTGTCGTTCTGGACCTTCGCCCTGGCCTCCCTGGTGCTGCTGGCCTCCTTCTTCGTGCCGGGCGGGGCGGCCTCGGCGGGCTGGACCGGCTACCCGCCGCTGTCGGCCCGGCCCGAGTACACGGGCGTGGAGTGGGGGCTCAACCTGTGGCTGGTGGCCCAGGCCCTGGAGTTCGCCGCCTTCCTCATGGGCGGCGTGAACTACCTGACCACCGTCCTCACGCTGCGCGCCCCCGGCATGACGCTGCTGCGCCTGCCGCTGCTGGTCTGGCAGCAGCTGACGGCGGCCACGCTGTTCCTCCTGTCGGTGGGCCCGCTCATCGCCGGCGCCTTCATGCTGCTGCTGGACCGCCTCCTGGGCACGGGCTTCTTCCTGCCGGACCGGGGCGGCGACCCGCTCCTCTGGCAGCACCTGTTCTGGTTCTTCGGTCACCCCGAGGTGTACGTGATCCTGCTCCCGGCCCTGGGGGCGGTGATGGAGATCCTGCCGGTCTTCTCCCGGAAGCCGATCTTCGGCTACCGCTGGATCATCGGCGCCACCATGGTGGCCGGCGGCCTCAGCTTCATCGTCTGGGCCCACCACATGTTCGTCAGCGGCATGGACCCCCGGCTGGCCATGCCGTTCAGCATCACCACGATCCTGATCTCGGTGCCCTTCGCCTTCCTGGTCTTCGCCATGATGGCCACGCTGTGGCGCGGCTCCATCCGCTTCGAGCCGCCGATGGTGTGGGCGCTGGGGTTTCTGGCCATGTTCGTCATGGGGGGCCTGACCGGCATCTTCAACGGCTCGGCGCCCGCCGACATCTACATCAGCGACACCTACTTCGTGGTGGCCCACTTCCACTACGCCCTCTTCTCGTCGCTGGGCTTCGGCGGCTTCGCGGCCATCTACTTCTGGTTCCCCAAGATGTTCGGGCGGATGCTCGACCCCGCCCTCGGCCACCTGCACTTCTGGCTGACCCTGGTGGGCTTCAACGTGACCTTCTTCCCGCTCCACAACATCGGCCTGGCCGGCATGATGCGCCGCATCGCCAACCCGCTGCAGTACGAGTTCCTGGCGCCGCACCAGTGGCTCAACGAGCTGGCCACGGTGGGGGCCATGATCCTGCTGGGCGGCCAGGCGCTGTTCGTCCTCAACGTCGTCCGGTCCCTGCGGGCCGGGCCGCGGGCGCCCGCCAATCCCTGGCAGGCGGCCACGCTGGAGTGGACGGCGCCCTCGCCGCCGCCCCACCTGAACTGGGGCCCGGCGGTGCCCGTGGTCTCGGAGGGGCCGTACGAGTACAGCCGGCCCGATGCCGCGGAGGACTGGCTGCCCCAGGCCGCGTCGCCGGCCGCCCGGGCTCGCGGGGAGGGCGGGCCATGGCGATGAGGGCCGGCGCGCACGGCGTGGCGGGGGCGACGGCCGGGCTCGAGGCGGGCAAGCTCGGGATCTGGTGGTTCCTGGCCTCGGAGATCATGCTCTTCGGCGGCCTGATCGCCAGCTACGTCGTGTTCCGGCTGGGCGGCGAGGGCTGGGCCGCGGAGGCCGCCCACCTCAACACCACGATCGGCATCGTCAACACGCTCATCCTGCTGAGCAGCAGCCTGACCGTCGTCCAGGCCTTCGCGGCCGCCGAGCGCGGCGAGACCCGGGCCACCACGGTCTTCCTGGGGCTGACCGTCCTGGGCGGGCTGCTGTTCCTGGGCCTCAAGGCGGTGGAGTACGCGGGCGAGCTGGGCCACGGCTTCACCCCCGCCAGCGGGCTCTTCTGGTCCTTCTACTACCTGATGACCGGCCTGCACGCGCTGCACGTGCTGACCGGCGTGGTGATCAACCTGATCCTGCTCGCCGGCCGCCGGTGGCGCACCCCCCACCGGGTGGAGCTGGGCGGCCTCTACTGGCACTTCGTGGACGTGGTGTGGGTCTTCCTCTTCCCCCTGCTCTACCTGGCCTGAGGAGGCGCGGCATGGCCGTCACCCGACCGCATCCCCGCTACCTCGTCGTCTGGGCCTGGCTGCTCGCCCTCATGGCGGCCGGGCTCGCGGCCAGCGCCGCGCCGAGGGCGCGGGGCCTGGCCGTGGCCGTCATCTTCGGCACCGCCGTGGCCAAGGCCCTGCTGATCGGCCTGAACTTCATGCACCTGCGCTTCGAGGGGCCGCTGATCGTGGCCATCGCCACCGTCCCGGTGCTGTTCGCGGTGGTGCTGACGGCGGCCCTGTTCCCGGACTTCGTCTTCGGGCCTTGACCCGCTACGGCCGGCGCCGCTCCTCCAGCTCCTCCAGCGTGCGGGGCCAGTCGGCGCGCAGGAGCCGCGACAGCGAGCGGTCGGCCAGGAGCCGGCCGCCCGTCTGGCAGCGCGGGCAGTAGTTGGTCTCGTTCTCGGCGTACACGATGCGCTGCACGGGCGCGCCGCAGTCGGGGCAGGGCTGCCGGTACCGGCCGTGCACGGCCATCCCCGGCCGGAAGGCGCTGACGCCCTCGGGGAACTCCGCGCCCGCCTCGCGCTGCAGGCGCGCGATCCACTCCTGGAGCACGCGCGGGCCGCCTGATACAGCCGCTCGATCTCCGCGTCCGCCAGCTGGTCGGTGAGCCGGACGGGCGACAGCCGGGCCCGGTGCAGGATCTCGTCGGCGTAGGCGTTGCCGATGCCGCTGAAGAGCCGCGGATCGGTGAGCGCGCGCTTGAGCGTGTGGCGCTCCCGCCGCAGCGCGGCCCGGAAGGCGTCCCGGTCGGCCTCCAGCACCTCGAGGCCGCCGGGGTCGTGCTCGCGCAGGGCCGCCTCGCCACGGGCCAGGTGAAGGGACGCGCGGCGGGTCGTGCCGGCCTCCGCCAGCACCAGGGTGCCGGTGGTGAAGTCCAGGGCGGCCAGCCCGATGCGACCCGGCAGCCGCGCCCCGGCCGGACGCCAGTGCAGCCGGCCGGCGATCATGAGGTGGATGATCACGAACAGCTCGTCCTCGAGCGCGATGACGATCCGCTTGCCCAGGCGCCGGAGGCCGAGGACGGCGCGGCCGGCCAGGGCGGCCGGCGGCGGGTCCACCGAGCGCAGCACGAAGGGGTGAACCAGCCGCACGCGCTCCAGGCGGGCGCCGGCGATGCGCGGCTCGAGCGCTGCGATGTAGGTCACCACGTCGGGCAGCTCCGGCATCCCGGCGCACGATAGCACGCGGCCGGGCAGCGGCCGGGCGCTGCTGGCGCCGATCACTCCGGCCGCGTGTAGAGCCAGTGTCCTCCCGAGGTGGCGATCAGGCGG
>JBBIIW010000293.1:0-4480 GCA_037446305.1 Candidatus Rokuibacteriota bacterium | reverse complement strand
GGCACGGCCGCGAAGTCGAACAGCGGGCGAGCGGCGGCGGCATCGGGCAGCGGCCGGTAGCCGATGCCCTGCCACACGCGCGGCAGGACGGCGGACGCCAGCGAGGGAGCGGGCGCGGGCTCCGCCCCCGGAGGCGGGGAGCCCGACGGCGGGGCGGCCGGCCGCGTGGCGGCCGACCGGCGCCCCCCGGGTCTACTTCTTGCCAAGCACCGTGTCCTTCAGGCTCTTCGCGATGCGGAACTTGCAGACGCGCTTGGCGGGGATCTTGATCGGCTCGCCGGTCTGCGGGTTCCGTCCGATCCGGGCCTTCCGGTTGGCGACCACCAGCTTGCCGAAGCCCGGGAGCACGAACCCGTTCTTCGCCTCCTTGCAGGCGAGGTTCACCAGCTCGTCGAAGAACTCGTTGACCTGCTTCTTCGACAGTCCCGTACCCTCGGAAAGCCGACCGACCACCTGGGACTTGGTCATCATCTTCGCCACGGGGATCCTCCTTCTCGACGGATGAGGCTCGACGCGAACCGCATTATTACCACAGCCGCTCTACGACGGCCATCGCGGTCTGAAGCGGAAGTCACCGGAGGCGATGAGCCGGCGGTAGGAGCCGAAGCGCGCCTCGGCGTCCTCCACGCGATCGAGCGGCGAGGGCTCGTCGTCCTCGTCCTCGTAGCGCCGCAGGATCCGGTAGAGGGTGTCCCGCTGCGCCGGCACCCGGCCGGCGGCGCGGGCCAGACGTTTCAGCTCGGCCGGCGGGACCAGCTGGCCGTAGCCCGCCCCCGCCGACGTCGAGATGGACTCGTTGATCAGCGTCCCTCCCAGGTCGTTGGCCCCGGCCGACAGCAGCAGCTGGGCCAGCTTCGGGCCTTCCTTGACCCAGGAGGCCTGGATATTGGGGATGCTGGCCCCGAGCATCAGCCGGGCCAGGGCGTGCATGCGCAGCACCTCGACCCCGGTGGCGCCGGGCCGCACGCCCGGCACGAGCCGCCTGGCGTACATGGGCGCCTCGGTGTGGATGAGCGACAGCGGCACGAACTCCGTGAAGCCCCCCGTGTCGCGCTGGATGGCCCGCAGCAGCGCGAGGTGCCGCACCCAGTGGGCCGGTGTCTCCACGTGTCCGTACATGATCGTGGACGTGGTGCGGATGCCCAGGCGGTGGGCGGTGGTGATGACCGCCACCCATTGGTCCACCGTGATGCGCCCGCGGGCGATCCGGTCGCGGATCTCCTGGTCCAGGATCTCGGCCGAGGTCCCCGGCAAGGTGCCCAGCCCCGCGGCCTGCAGCTCGCGCAGGTAGGCCTCGATCGACAGCCCCGAGCGCAGGCTGCCGTAGAGGATCTCCTCGGGCGAGAAGGCGTGCAGGTGCAGCTCGGGCACGGCGCGCTTGATGGCGCGGCAGAGGTCCACGTAGTAGCGCCCGTCGAGCTTGGGCGGCAGGCCGGCCTGGATGCAGACCTCGGTGGCGCCCAGGGCCCAGGCCTCCTCGGCCCGCCGCACCACCTCGGTCACCGGCAGGAAGTAGCCCTCCTCCTGGCGGTGGTCGCGGCTGAAGGCGCAGAAGGTGCAGTGCTTGATGCAGACGTTGGTGAAGTTGATGTTGCGGTTGACCACGAACGTGACCAGGTCGCCCACCTGCCGCCGGCGCAGCTCGTCGGCGACCAGGGTGAGGGCGAGGAGATCGCGGCCCACGCACTCGGCCACGGCCAGCCCGTCGGCGACGCCCAGCTCGTCGCCGTCCAGGGCGCGGCCGAGGACCTGACGGACCGGTGCCGACGCCCAGTCGAGCGCGGACCGGAGACTACCAGCGGCGCCAGAGCTCATGCGATGCCTCCACGAGGCCCTCGGCGTCCACCAGGGCCCGCACGCGCGGCCGGAGCGGCTCGGCCACGAACTCCGGGCGGGTCGCGAACTCCGGGTAGATCGCGAGCCGCTCGCGGAAGGCGAAGCCCTGGCGCTCGGTCGCGCGGCGCAGCTCGACGATGAGCGGCCACGGCGCCTCGGGGTTGATGTGGTCGATGGTCAGGGGCGAGATGCCGCCCCAGTCGTTCAGCCCGGCCGCCAGCAGCCGCGGCCAGACGCCGGGCGAGAGGTTGGGCGGCGCCTGGATGTTCATGTCGGGACCCAGCAGCAGGCGGGCCACCGCCAGCGTGCGCAGCAGGTCGTCCAGCCCCGGCTCGGGCGCATCCCGCATGGGGATGGTCGGCTTGGCCCGGAAGTTCTGCACGATGACTTCCTGCACGTGCCCGTGCCGCTCGTGCAGGTCCCGGATGGCGGCCAGGGCGTCCACGCGCTCGCGGGGGGTCTCGCCGATGCCGATCAGGATGCCGGTGGTGAACGGGATGCCGAGCTTCCCGGCCAGGGCGATCGTTCGCAGGCGCCGGGCCGGCACCTTGTCGGGCGCCTGGTCGTGCGCCTGCCCGGGGGCCAGCAGCCGCTCCGACACGCTCTCGAGCATGAGCCCCATGCTCACCGAGACCTCCCGCAGGGCGGCCAGGTCGCGCTCCCCCATGAGCCCGGGATTCACGTGCGGCAGCAGCGGCGACTCGGCCAGCGTCAGCGCGCACATGGCCCGCAGGTACTCGAGCGTCGTCCGGTAGCCGTGCCGGCGCAGGAACTCGCGCTGGGCCGCGAAGCGGGCCTCGGGCCGGTCGCCCAGCGAGAACAGGGCCTCCTTGGCCCCCAGCCGGCCTCCGGCCTGCACCAGCGCCACCACCTCGGCCGGCGTCATCGTGTGGGCCCCCGGCTGCCCGGGGTCGCGGCGGAACGTGCAGTACCGGCAGTAGTCGCGGCAGAGCGTGGTGAGCGGGACGAAGACCTTCGTGGAGAAGGTCACCCGCCGGCCGCGGCCGCGGTCGCGGACCTCGGCGGCCCGGCCCAGGAGCTCGTCGAGCGCCCCCGCCGGCGCCTCGATGAGGGCGCAGGCTTCCTGGTGGGAGATCATCGCCGGCGGGCGACCTTCGGCCGGACGTCCTCCGCGAAGCGCTCCATGGTGGCCAGCACGCTCCGGAGGTCGGGGTGCACGGGGTCGAAGACGAAGTGGGTGACGCCGGCGTCCTGGTAGCGGCGGATGTCGTCCACGATCTGGGCCGCGCGCCCCTGGAGCAGCGGGCGGTCGCCGCCGGGGCTGCGCTCCCGGGCGCCCCGCACCTCGAGCGGCGCCCGGAACGTCAGCGTGATGCGGCCCGGGTCGCGCCCGGCCTGCTGGGCGTAGGTCTGCACCTGCTTGGCGCGGGCCGCGTAATCGTCGGGCAGGAGCATCGCCGGGGGCCGCAGGCCGATCGGGTGCCAGCCGTCGCCCAGCCGGCCGGCCCGGCGGAGCGCGGCGTCGGTGTGGCCGCCGATCCAGACCGGGATGCCGCCCCGCTGCACGGGCTTGGGCAGCACGTGCACGGCCCGGACCCGGTAGTGGCGGCCGGCGAAGGTCAGCGGATCGGTGGTCCACGCCCGGCGCATCAGGGTCAGGGCCTCGTCGGTCACGCTACCCCGCTGGTCGAAGGGCGGCGCCTCCAGGGCCTCGAACTCCTCGCGCAGCCAGCCCACGCCCGCGCCCAGGATCAGGCGGCCCCGGCTCAGCACGTCGATCATGGCCAGCATCTTGGCGGCCAGCAGCGGGTGGCGCAGCGGGGTGACCAGCACGCTGGTGCCGAGCCGCACCCGTCGCGTGGCGTGGGCCAGCCAGGCCAGCATGGTCAGCGGCTCCAGGTAGTCCTGCCGGGCGCCGCCGGGGAGCTGCCCGGTCGTCGAGTAGGGGTAGACCGAGGCCTCGGCGCTCACGGGCAGCACGACGTGGTCGGAGACGAAGAGCATGTCGTAGCGGAGCGCCTCGGCCCGGGCGGCGATGGTGAGGACGACGTCGGGCCTGGCCAGCGGCCCGCGGCCGGGAAGCGAGAACCCGAACGGCATGGCGGCGTCATGGTAGGCCACGCCCCCAGGCTTTGCAAACGCGGGGACCCTGCTGGTACGCTCGCCGGCGCCGTGCGTGCCCGCCGCTGGCTGGTCTGGGGCCTTCCCGCGCTCCTCTTCCTGATCGCCTTCTTCCACCGCCCCGCCCCCGGCGTGCTGGCCCGCGACCTCATGCAGGCCTTCGGCGGCGGCGGCGCGCTGGTGGGGCTGCTGGGCGCCACCTACTTCTACGCCTACGCGGCGCTTATGATCCCGGCCGGCGTGCTGATCGACGCCTGGGGCGTCCGCCTCGTCGTCGCCGGCGGCGGCGCCGTCATGGGGCTCGGCTCGCTCCTGATGGCGGCGGCCACGACGCTGCCCGTGCTGTTCGCCGGGCGCTTCGTGGTCGGGCTGGGCGCCACCGTCACCTTCGTGGGCGCCCTCAAGGTGGCCGCCGCCTGGTTCCCGCCGTCGCGGTTCGGGACCCTGTCGGCGGTGACGGCGACCATGGGCGTCGTCGGCGCGCTGGCCGCCACCGCGCCGCTGGCCTGGCTGGCCTCGGTCGCCGGCTGGCGCGGCGCCCTGGGCCTGGTCGGCGCGCTCA
>JBBIIW010000292.1:0-4491 GCA_037446305.1 Candidatus Rokuibacteriota bacterium | reverse complement strand
GGGCCATCGCCCTCGCCGACCTCGGCACCGGCTTCGGCGCCTTCTGCTTCATCCCGCTGGCCCAGACGCTGCTGGCGAGCGTGGGCTGGCGGAGCACGCTGCTGGTCTGGGCCGCGCTGCTGGTGGTCGTGGTGGTGCCGCTCAACGCCTGGCAGGGCCTGCCGGCGCCCGCGCCCCGGTCGGTGCCGCTCCGCGAGCCCGCCCAGGCGCCCGGCTGGACGTCGGCGGCCGCGCTGCGCTCGCGTCCGTTCTGGTGGCTGGCCGTCGCGCGGTTCTTCGCCGCCTGCGCGTTTCCGCTCATGAACACGCACATGGTGGCGTACGCGATCGGCCACGGCGTCGAGCCCGCGACGGCGGCGGCCGCGCTCGGCGCCGTGAGCCTGGTGAGCCTGGCCGGCCGCATCACGAGCGGCTGGCTCTGCGACCGGATCGGCCGGGCCCCCGCCCTCACCGTCATGTACGCCAGCGCCGCGCTCGGCATCGGCTGCCTGAGCGCGCTGGCGGTGACCGGGGCGCCGCTGTGGCTGGCCCTCTACGTCGCGCTCTACGGGATGGCCCAGGGCTCGAGCGGCATCATCGCCTCGGCGCGGGCCGCCGACGTCTTCGCCGGCGCCTCGTTCGGCGCCATCTACGGCTGGCTCACGCTGGCGGTGGGGCCGGGGGAGGCGCTGGGGGCGTGGATCGGCGGCAAGATCTTCGACGCCACCGGCAGCTACCTGGGCGCCTTCGGGTTCGCGGTGGCCGCGCTCGCCCTGGGGCTGGCGGCCATGTGGCAGGTGCGGCCGGCCGCGGAGCGCGGGCCGGGCTCGACGTAGAGCTCGATCTGGTGCCCGTCGGGGTCGCGCACGCTGAACGAGGCCTCCGTCTCGCCGAAGGGCCTCAGGCCGTGGGCCTCCACCCAGCGGCGAGCGGCGGCCAGCTCCTGCAGGCTCCGCCCGACCTCGAACGCGATGTGGTAGAGCCCGGGCACGCCATGGGGCTGGGGCCCGGGGCCCTCCGCCCGCGCCAGCTCGCAGGACACGTCGTGGTGGTGGCGGCCGGCGGAGAAGAACACGATGCGGCCGCCCTTGCCAGTGCCGGTCTCGCGCAGGCCGAGGACGTCGCGGTAGAAGCGCCGCGCGGCGTCGAGATCGCGCACGAAGAGCGAGACGTGGCCGAGCTCGCGGACGGTCAAGGCTGCCGCGGCCGGCGGGCGCGACGCTGCCTCCATCGCGCGGCGTAGTGTACCATTGGTGGGTCATGGCTGATCTCCGGTCGGCGGCCCTCGACCAGGCCGCCGGAACCTACGTCGAGCCTGCCGCGCGCGTGCGTCCCAACGCGAAGCTGATCGGCCTCCTGGCCCTCGGCCACCTCGTCATCGACGTCAACCAGGGCTCGCTGCCGGCGGTGCTGCCCTTCCTGCGGGCCGCCCACGGGCTCACCTACGCCGAGGCGGGCACGATCGTCCTGGCCGCCAGCGTGACGTCGTCCATCATCCAGCCGCTCTTCGGCTGGCTGTCCGACCGCACCGCGCGGCGCTGGCTGCTGCCGCTGTCGGTCTTCGTCTCGGGCCTGGGGCTCGGGCTGACGGGCGTGGCTCCGGGCTACGGGGGCCTGCTCCTGCTGGTGGTCGTGATGGGCCTGGGCGTGGCGGCCTACCATCCCGAGGGCTACCGGACGGCGGCCAGCGTGGCCGGCGACCGCAAGGCCACCGCGCTGTCCTGGTTCTCGCTGGGCGGCAACGTCGGCATCGCGCTGGGCCCCCCGGCCATCACGCTGCTGGTGACGAGCTACGGCACCGCCGGCAGCCTGGGCATGACGCTGCCGAGCGCCCTGGCGGCCGTCCTCCTGCTGGCCGTGCTGCCCTTCGGGGGCCGGCCGGCCGCGGGCGGGGCGAAGCGCGCTGCGGCCGGCGGCGTCGACATGCCGCGGGCCATGGCGCTGCTGATCCTGGTGGTCACCATCCGCTCGTGGACGCAGCTCGGCTTCACGACCTTCGTGCCCTTCTACTACCTCGACACGCTGCACGCCGATCCGCGGCTGGTCGGCCCCTTGCTCTTCGTGTTCCTCGGCGCCGGGGCCCTGGGCACGGTGATCGCCGGCCCCCTGGCCGACCGCTGGGGCGCCCGGCCGTTCATGACCTGGATCCTCCTGGCTGCCGCGCCCCTGGGCGCGCTGTTCATGCTCACCAGCGGCGGCCCGCTGGCCGTCGTGAGCCTGGGGCTGTTCGGCGCCGTGCTGGTGTCCACCTTCACGGTGTCGGTGGTGCTGGGGCAGGCCTACCTGCCGCGGCAGGCCGGCATGGCCTCGGGCCTCATCGTGGGCCTGGCCATCGGCACCGGGGGACTCGGCGTGACGCTGCTCGGCTGGGTGGCGGACCGCTGGGGGCTGCCGGTGGCGCTCTGGACCTGCGCGCTGATGCCGCTGCTCGGCTTCCTGGCCGCGCTGGGGCTGCCGGCGCCCCGTGACCGCGAGGCGACCGCGTGAACGCCGGGCTGCCCTTCCAGGACGGCGAGCAGGTGCTGCTGATCGACCAGCGCGGCAAGCGGCACCTGATCTTCCTGCGCAAGTCGGAGACGTTCCACTCCGACCGCGGCTGGATCCCCCACGACGCCGTCATCGGCCAGGCCGAGGGCAGCTGGATCCGCAGCTCGCTGGGGCTCCGCCACCTGGCCCTGCGCCCCACGCTGGCCGAGTTCGTGCTGGAGATGCCGCGGGGCGCGCAGGTCATCTACCCCAAGGACCTGGCCGTCATCCTGTTCTGGGCCGATATCTTCCCCGGGGCCCGCGTGCTGGAGGCCGGCACCGGCTCCGGGGCCCTGACCCTGGCCCTGCTGCGGGCGGTCGGCCCCGAAGGCCGCGTCATCACCTACGAGCAGCGCGAGGAGTTCGCGCGCCGGGCCCTGGCCAACATCCACATGCGCATGGGCGAGGTGGGCAACCTCACGGTGCGCCTGGGGCCGGTGGAGGAGGGCGTCGCCGAGGAGGAGCCGGTGGACCGGGTCGTCCTCGACCTGCCCGAGCCGTGGAAGCTCACCGCGCCGATGGCCGCCGTGCTGCGTCCGGGCGGGATCCTGCTGTCCTACGTGCCGACGATCGTCCAGGCCCACCAGCTCTGCGAGGCCCTGCACCGCGAGCCTCACTGGGCGCTGGTGGAGACCTTCGAGACGCTCATGCGGCCCTGGAACATCGAGGGGCAGTCGGTGCGGCCCTTCCACCGGATGGTGGCCCACACCGGGTTCATCACGGTCGCCCGCCGCGTGGTGCCCGAGGAGCCGGGGGCGATGCCGCCGCGGCTGTCGAGGCTGGAGCCCGCCGACTAGCGGCACCGCGGCAAGGAGTTCCGATGATCACGCTGATGCGCCGTTACCGCCGGAGCCTGCACATCGGGCTCATCCTCGTCATCGCCGCCTTCGTGGCCTCGCTGTTCATCTTCGGCGCCAGCGGCCGCCAGGACGCCGGGAGCCCGGGCACCGTGGCCACCGTCAACGGGGAGGCCATTCCGCTCGAGCGGTACCAGCGGCGGTACCAGGAGTACCTCTCGATGTACTCGCAGATGCTGCGGGAGCGCTTCAGCCCCGAGATGGCCGACCGCCTCGGCCTCGCCGAGCAGGTCGTGGACGACCTGGTGACCGAGGAGCTGGCCGTGCAGCGGGCCCGGGCCGAGGGCCTGACGGTCAGCGACGAGGAGCTGGCGGCGCACATCCACCGCCTGCCGGCGTTTCACGACGGCGGGCGCTTCACGCTGCAGCGCTACGAGGAAGTTCTGCGGCGGCTGAGCTACACCAAGCCCCGCTTCGAGGAGGAGATGCGGCGCCGCCTCACCCGGGCCCGGGCCGAGCAGGTCGTGCGCCGCGGGGTGAAGGTGTCGGAGGCGGAGATCGAGCAGGCCTACGTGCAGCAGCGCGAGGAGGTCCGGGCGGCCTGGGCCCTGGTGGAACTGGCGCCGCTCATGGCGATCATCGAGCCCACCGAGGAGGAGCTGCGGGCCTACCTGGCGGAGCATCCCGGCGAGTTCCGGGAGCCGGAGCGCCGGCGGGTGCAGTACGTGGCGCTGGACCCCCGGAACTTCACCGGGCCGGTGCCGGCGGCGGAGGTCGAGAAGTACTACGCCGAGCACGGCAGCGAGTTCGAGGTGCCCCGGCAGGCACGGGCCTCGCACATCCTGGTGCGGGTGCCGGAGACGGGCGGCAGCGAGGCGGAGGACCGGGCGCGCGCCGTCGTGGCCGACGCCATCCGCCGCGCGCGCGCCGGGGAGGACTTCGCCAGGCTGGCGCGCGAGCTGTCGCAGGATCCCGGCACCCGGGAGCGCGGCGGGGAGCTGGGGTTCATCGCCAGGGGCGAGGTGGTGGCGGACTTCGAGCAGGCGCTGTTCGCGCTCAAGCCGGGGGAGGTCTCCCCCGAGCCGGTGCGGACGCCGTTCGGCTTCCACGCCATCAAGGTCCACGAGGTGCGCGAGGGCGGCAACCCGCGGAAGCGCGCGGTCCCGACCCGGGTGACGGGCGAGACCAC
>JBBIIW010000291.1:0-4494 GCA_037446305.1 Candidatus Rokuibacteriota bacterium | reverse complement strand
GGGCGCGCCGGCGCCGGGCGCCCCGCCGGGCTGGTGGTGCCGGTGCACGGCCTACTTCTTCTCGGGCTTCTCGGGCGTGGTGGGCGGCGTGGCGGCCGGGGCTCCGCCCATCATCTCCCCCATGTGGCGCTGCATCTCGGCCATGTGCTGCATCATCTGCGACATCTGCTGCCGCATGCCCGGCCCGCGGCCGCCGCCCATGCCGCCCATCATGCCGTGAGCCTGGCCCATCATCCCGTGCATCTGGCCCATGAGCGCGCTCATCTGCTCCATCAGCGCCGCCATCCGCTCGCGCTGCTCGGGCGTGAGCTGGCCGCCCCGCATCACCTCGGCCATGTCCTGCATCATGCCCTGCATCTGCTGCATCATCCCCTGCATCTGCATGGCCGGCCCGCGCATGCCCGAGCCCATCGGCCCGCCGGGCCCCATCTGACCACCGGGGCCCATCATGCCCGGGCCCATCTGGCCGCCCGGCCCCATCCCGCCGCCGGGCCCCATCTGGCCGGATCCCATCTGGGCTGCCCCGAGCACGGGGACGAGTCCCAGGGCGATGGCCAGTGCCGTCGTCACGATCGCTCGCTTGGTCATGGACGGATCTCCTTTCGACCGGACATCTCGTGCCCGGTCAGGCGTCGGCGGGAGCCCACGGCGCCAGCCGGGCCGTGCCGCTCCCCTCGAACCGATCAGCGGCGCGGAGTCAGATGGGCGCTGGACGCGCCGGGTGGGACAACGACCGGGGCGAGCAGGCCGCCGCCGCCGGGACGCCCGCCAGGGCGATGAAGAAGGGAGCGACGAGCGCCGCGCTCGTCGCGACGGCGATCAACAGCAGGCACAGGTCCGGGGCCGCGGCATGGTCGTCCAGCACGCACAGGCCCGCGCCGGCGACGGCGAGGATCAGAGCGACCGTCAGCGCCTGCACCATGGCGCACCCGGCATTATCGCGCTCCCCGACGGCCGCGCAAGCGCGGGCCCGTCGAGACTCGCGCCGGCCGGCACCACGGTCACCGCGACCGCGACCCGCCTCATCATGACGAGACGGGGATGCGAGCGGCTTGCCAGATGCGCGAGACTTCCGGAAGTCCGCGCCGGAACGGGGAAATCGCCGCGACGACCGGGGCGATGCCCGTGGCGGGCGGACGACCGGGCGGGGCATCGCCGCCTCAGCGGGGCGAGGGCACCGCACGATGCCTCCCGGGCCCGAGGGTCGTGCAGTCTCCGGAGGTACCGCCCCCGGATCAGCGCTCCAGCACGATCGTCACGGCCTCCGCCACCTCGCGCTGCCCCTCGTGCCGGGCCCGGACGCTCAGGATCCAGCCGGGTCTGAGGTCCGCCAGCGCGACGGGCTGCTCGACGAAGCCCGCCGCGCCCGGCTGGCCGGGCCGCACGAACCTGACGATCCTGGTCTCGGGCTTCACGTGCACGACCACCTGCCGCGTCCTGCCGCCGGCCGTGGACTCCAGCGTCAGGGTCCCGGCCGCCGGGTCCACCGCCTTCAGCGCGCCCGAGATCGGGCCTTCGTCGGCCGGGGCGCTCGCGGCCAGGACGAGCAGGGTCAGGGCCGTCAGGGCGAGACGTCTCATCCGCATGTTCATCGCTCCGCTCCGCGTTCCGCCAGGGCTCACCGGGATCCGGCCGCCGCCGCGCGCCGGCCGCCGTCCGACAGGGACAGCACGTAGTGGACGAGATCCCAGGCCTGCTCCGGCTCGAACGCGTCGGCGTACGACGGCATCGGGGTGCCGGCCAGACCGGTCATCAGCGTCCGGTAGACATCCTCGGGGCGCGAGCCGTTCTTGAAGCGCTGGGGCCTGGTCAGGTCGGTGGCCGCGATGGGCAGGTCGCGGTGGTCCCTGAGCGTGGGCGCCGAGGGTCCGTCGCCGCGCCCGCCGGGGCCGTGGCAGGCCAGGCATTCGGCGTCGGCGTAGAGCTGGCGGCCGCGGGCCAGCCGCTCGGCCGTGCGGGGCGGAGCCGGCGGCACCGGCACCCTCGCGAGCGCTCGCCGCTCCCGGAACCCCGGGTGCAGGCTCTTCACGTACTCGACGACCTCGAGCCGCTGCTCCTCCGGCATGTGCCGGAAGCTCGGCATGATCCGGTAGTCGCGCAGCCCGATCGTCAGCGGGCCCCCGGGGCCGCGGATCCCCTCGACGAGCGTGCGAACCATGTCGGCCGTGGCCGGCAGCTGCCCGGTGGGCGTCGAGCGGAACTTGAACGCCCCGCCGGTGAAATCGCGCGGCTGCGGCGCGCGGCGCGGGGACAGGGTCGCGCCCACGGTGCCGTCGCCTCGCCCCTCGGCGCCGTGGCAGGCCAGGCACGCCATGCGGTAGATGTCGCGGCCGACGGCCACGCTCTCCGGGTGCTCCCGCGGACCGTGCGGCCCCCGGTGGCCGGAGAACGTGTGCTGGTAGGCCATGACCGCCCAGCGGTCCTCGACCGACAGCTGATCCTTCCACGGCGGCATGGCGGAGCCCCGGCTCCTGAACGGCTCGGCCTGCCCGCCCTCGCTCACCCGCCAGAACCAGTAGTTGTCCCGCATCTCGGCCACGCCGGCCCGGTCGCGGAAGTCGGGCGGCTTGAGGGGAAGGGCGGCGCCCGCGGGCCCCTTGCCGTCGCCGCTGTCGCCGTGGCAGACCGCGCACCGGGCGGCATAGATCTCGCGCCCACGCGCGATCATGACCGGGTCGGTCCACACCTCGGGCGGCACGTGGGCGTCGGCGTAGTCGAGCGGGGCCGGGACGTGGGCGTGACCGCCCGTGCCTTCGTCCTCGCCGTTGGCGCGACTGGCCGGCGGGCTCGCCCACCACAGGCCCAGGAGCAGCCCGGCCCCGGCCAGGGCCGGCAGCACGGCGGTCTTGAGGGTCATGGCCACGCTCCTCAGAAGTCCCAGTCGATTCCCACGAAGAGCTGGTTGCGCCAGCTCCGGAGGGGGTGGTCCTCGTCGAAGCCCCGGAGGTTGACGCTGTCGCGGACGAAGAACGCGATGTTCTGCCGGGGGTAGTACCGCACCTGCGCGGACAGGACGGTGCCGTCACGCCGGTCGTGCCGCAGGCCGCCGGCCCAGAGCTGATCGAGACGGGTGGAGAGCATCACCTGCTCGTGCACGAGATAGTCCGCCTCCACCGTCAGCCCCACGGCGTCCCGCTCGAACTCCCGCTCCAGCGCGCCGGGGAGCCCGTAGACGCGGTCGGCGATGACCGCGCCGTAGACGTCGAGCGCCCGCCAGCGCACGTTGGCGGCCAGGCCGTAGCGCAGGCGGTCCACGCGCCGCGATCCGGGCCGCTCGGGCTCGGCCGGGTCGGGGGCGCGGGCCACCCCGAACCCCCAGTTCACCAGGGCCGACACGTTGACGGTCAGCTCCCGGCGGTCCAGGAGGTCGAGGCGCAGCATCGCGTACGTGTTGAAGCCCTCGTGCTCGTGGAGGAAGCCCGCCTGGGCCAGCAGCACGTCGCCGATCATGGCGTGGAGGTCGGCGCCCGGGGCGCCGGGCGTGTTGTAGAGCACCTGCTCGGTCGCCAGCAGCGGCTCGCCCTCGTCGCGGTCCTTGAAGAGGCCGAAGTACTTGGAGGCGAACGCGTAGGGGACGACCGGCAGGCGGTGCACCTCGCCCCGGCCCTCCTCCTCCTCCTCGATCTCCAGCTCGGTCGCCCCCAGGAGCTGGCGATTGGTCGGGTAGGAGAAGTTCGTGCTGGGGTCGATCTTGCCGGCCATGAGCATGGGGCCGTGCATGGTGAAGCCGCCGTGACGGCCGACCATCGTCTGGCCGCCCATCGCCATCGTCGGCGCTCCCAGCGCGCCCAGCAGGCGCCCCAGGTTCCACATGACGAAGGCCTCGTGGCCCAGCCCGACCTCGTGCTCCTCCTCCACGAAGCCGCGCCGGCGGGAGAACTCGACGGTCTCGGGCTCGTACTCCAGCTCGACGAAGATGCTGAGGTCGGGCGTAAGCGGCCGCGCGATGAACAGCTCGACCTCGTGCGGCGGCTCGAAGGCCGTCTCGCTCTCCGCCGGTGAGGTGGAATACTCGAACAGCCCCCCGACGATCCGCAGGGCGAGGCTGTCGATGAGCGCCTTGACGGGGCCGTCCTCGCGGACGCTGCCGATCAGCCCCTCCGGGCGGGCCGCGCTCGGGACCTGGAAGCCCATCATGTGGAACTGCTCGCCGAAGCGGTTCAGCCGCGGCGGGCGCGTGTGACAGACGTTGCACTGCAGGTCGTGCTGCCGTGCGAAGGCCGGAACGGCCGCCGCCGGCTCCACGGCGGGAACCAGGAGTCCGGTGGCGACCAGGGCCACGATGACGAGCGAACGCGGGCGCATGTCCTCCCCTCGGGAGACAGAGATCCCTCCAGCCTGCGGTGACGGCCAGCGCGAAACGCGGGGGGGGGCGGCCTAGATCAGGAGGACGGCGTGCAGCATGTACAGCGGCGGCGGGGAGGAGACGACGGCCCGCGGCCCTCCGGCGGCCTCTCCGCGCCGGGGCGCACCGGCCGGAGCCGCGGCCAGGCC
>JBBIIW010000290.1:0-4516 GCA_037446305.1 Candidatus Rokuibacteriota bacterium | reverse complement strand
CACGCCCCGCCGCCCGAGCGCCTCCACCACCGCCGCCGTCCGCCGCCGGCTGGCCACGAGGCTCACGTAGCCGGCCCGGCTCGCCAGCGCGTGCTCCAGCGCCTCCTCGTCGAACCCGCCGTGGGTGGCCACGACCACGGCCGCCCGGGGGGTCAGCGCCAGCCGCTCGAGATCCGCGGCGACGGCCGGCCCGGCGAGGGTCACCACCGTCCAGCGGGTGGCGCGGCCGAGCGTCGCCAGCGTCTCCAGCACCGGCCCGTGACCGATCAGGACCAGCAGCGGCTGCGGCAGCCATGGCTCCACGTAGATCTCCAGCGTCCCCCCGCTGTGGCAGGTCATCGTGTACTCGAGCCGGCCCTCGATCCGTCCGGGCCCGCCCGAATGCTCCCCCACCAGGGCGACCAGCCTCGGCTCGCCGTCGCGCAGGGCGGCCAGCGCCTCCCGCACGACCACGGGCTCGGCGCAGGCGCCCCCGACCCAGCCGGTGAGCGTGCCGTCGGCGCGGATGAGCGCCTTGGCCCCCGGCTTGGCCGAGGTCGGCCGCTCGCACCGCACCACCGTGGCCAGCGCGAACGGCTCGCC
The DNA here is from genome assembly GCA_037446305.1 of Candidatus Rokuibacteriota bacterium. Taxonomy (GTDB): domain Bacteria; phylum Methylomirabilota; class Methylomirabilia; order Rokubacteriales; family CSP1-6; genus JBBIIW01. The sequence continues at coordinate 3,934 of JBBIIW010000290.1, read as the reverse complement.
CCGCCGCTCGAGGTCGGCCGCCAGGTCCAGCAGCTCGCGGTTCACTCGGAGACCCCGTGCTCGCGCAGCAGCTTCCAGACCTTGGGCGGGGTGATGGGGATGTCCACGTGCCGCACGCCCAGGTGCCAGAGCGCGTCCACCACCGCGTTGGCAATGGCCGCCGGGGCGCCGACCGTCGCCGACTCGCCGACCCCCTTGGCGCCCAGCGGGTGGTGCGGCGAGGGCGTGCAGGTCTTGTCGGTCTCCCACCGCGGCGTCTCGACGGCGGTGGGCACCAGGTAATCGATGAAGCTGCCGCCCCGCACGTTGCCGATCTCGTCGTAGGAGATCTCCTCGTACAGCGCCGGGGCCAGCCCCATGGTGAGGCCGCCGTGGATCTGGCCCTCCACGATCATGGGGTTGATGATGTTGCCGCAGTCGTCCACGGCCACGAACCGCCGGACCTTCACCTCCCCCGTGCCCCGGTCGATGTCCACGACGCAGATGTAGCTGCCGAACGGGAACGTCAGGTTCGGCGGGTCGTAGTAGCTCACCGCCTCCAGCCCCGCCTCCATCCCCGGCGGGTGGTCGGTGTAGGCGGCGAAGGCGATGTCCTGGATGGTCTTGAAGCGATGAGGAGCGCCCTTCACGCTGAACTTTCCCGGCTCCCACACCAGGTCCTGCTCGGCGACCTCCAGGAGGTGGGCGGCGATCTTGCGCGCCTTGTCGCGCACCTTGCGGGCGGCCACCGCCGCCGCCGCGCCGGCGGTCGGGGTGGAGCGGCTGGCGTAGGTCCCGAGCCCGTAGGGCGCCGTGTCGGTGTCGCCCTCCTCGATCTGGATGTCCCGGGCCGGGATGCCCAGCTCCTCGGCCAGGATCTGGGCGTAGGTCGTCTCGTGGCCCTGCCCCTGCGACTTGGTGCCGAAGCGGGCGATGGCCTTGCCGGTGGGGTGGATGCGGATCTCGCAGGAGTCGAACATCTTCAGGCCCAGGATGTCGAAGTGCTTGGAGGGCCCGGCCCCGACGATCTCGGTGAAGGAGGAGATGCCGATGCCCATCAGCTCCCCCCGCTGGCGCCTCTCGGCCTGCTCCTTGCGCAGCGCCGCATAGTCGATCCGCTCCATGGCCTTGCGGAGGGCGGCGTGATAGTCGCCGCTGTCGTACTCCCAGCCGAGCGCCGACCGGTAGGGGAACTGGTCGGCCCGGATGAAGTTCTTCAGCCGGAACTCGGCCGGGTCCATGCCGAGCTGATGGGCCATCAGATCCACCATCCGCTCGATGGTGTGCACGGCCTCGGTGACCCGGAACGAGCAGCGGTAGGCGATGCCCCCCGGCGGCTTGTTCGTGTAGACCCCGTCCACCTCGACGTGGGCGGCCTGGAAGTCGTAGGAGCCGGTGCAGATGTGGAACAGCCCGGCCGGGAACTTGGAGGGGTTGGCGGCCGCGTCGGCGTAGCCGTGGTCGGCCAGCGTCTTGATCCGGAGCGCGGTCAGCCGGCCGTCGCGGGTCGCGGCCAGCTCGGCCGAGATGTGGTAGTCGCGGGCGAACGAGTCGGCCTGGAGGTTCTCCATCCGGTCCTCGATCCACTTGACCGGCTTGCCGGTCAGCACCGAGGCGGCCACGGCGATCACGTAGCCCGGATACACCGGCACCTTGCCCCCGAAGCCGCCGCCGATGTCCGGGGCGACGATCCGGATCCTGTGCTCGGCCAGCCCCACGTGGCCCGCCACCAGCGCGAAGACGGTCCGGATGGCGTGCGGGGCCTGGGTGGTCATCCAGACGGTGAGCTTCTCGTTGACCTTGTCGAAGTGCGCCACGCAGCCGCAGGTCTCGATGGACGCCACGTGGATGCGCGGGATGTAGATGTCCTGCTGGACCGTCACCGCCGCCTCGCGGAAGGCCCGGTCGGTGGCCGCCCGGTCGCCCCACTCCCAGTGCCAGATCCGGTTGTCCTTCTTGTCCTTCTTGTCGGTCCGCAGCACGGGCGCGCCCGGCTCCAGGGCCCGGCGGGGATCGACCACGACCGGCAGCGGGTCGTACTCCACGTCCACCGCCGCCACGCCGTCGGCGGCCGCGTACCGGCTCACGGCCAGGACCGCCGCCACCTCCTGGGCCTGGTACATCACCTTCTCCACCGGCAGCACCATCTGGGTGTCCGACATGAGCGTGGGCATCCAGTGGAGGTTGTACTTGGCCAGGTCCTGCCCGGTGATGACGGCCAGCACCCCCGGCACGGCCAGGGCCCGGGCCGGGTCGATCTTCTTGAGCCGCGCGTGCGCGTAGGGGCTGCGGACGATGTCCAGGTACAGCATGCCCGGCAGCTGGATGTCGTCCACGTAGGTGCCCTTGCCGCGGACGAAGCGCGGGTCCTCCTTGCGGCGGATCGCATGCCCCATTCCCCCGACGTCGGGCGACGTCCTGAGCGCCATCACGATCCTCCTTGCCGCAGCCGGCTCGCCGCGTGCTGGATGGCCTTGACGATGTTCACGTAGCCCGTGCAGCGACAGAGGTTGCCCGAGATGGCCAGGCGGATCTCCTCCTCGGTCGGGGCCGGGTGCCGGGCCAGAAAGGCGTAGCTCGTCATCAGCATGCCGGGCGTGCAGTAGCCGCACTGCAGGCCGTGCTCGGCGATGAACGCCTCCTGCAGGGGGTGCAGCCCGCCGTCCGGGGCCAAGCCCTCCACGGTCATGATCTCCCGGCCCTGGGCCTGCACGGCGAACAGGGTGCAGGACTTGACCGGCCGCCCGTCCAGCAGGACGGTGCAGGCGCCGCAGTGGGTCGTGTCGCAGCCGATGTGGGTCCCCGTCAGCCGGAGGACGTCCCGGAGCAGGTGGACCAGCAGCAGGCGGGGCTCGACGTCGGCCTCCTGCCGCTCGCCGTTGACGGTGAGCTGGATGCGCATCGCCTCACCTCCCGCCGCCGGCGCGCTCGAGGGCCTTGCGGAGCGCGCGGCCCGTGAGGACGCGGACCATGTCCCTCTTGTACTCGGCCGGCCCCCGCAGATCGTCGCTGGGGTTCGAGGCCTCGGCCGCCAGCCGGGCCGCCCGCTGCACGGTCGCGTCGTCCAGCCGCCGGCCGGCCAGCGCCGCCTCGGCCTCCACGGCCTTGATCGGCGTCGGCCCCACGTTGGTGAGGCCGATCCCCGCCCGCTCGCAGGTCCCGCCGGGGCCCAGCGCGAGCTGGACCGCCACCGCCGCGGTGGCGAAATCGCCCACCTTCCGCTCCAGCTTGACGTAGGCCCCGCCGCTCCGGGGCGGCGGGCTCGGCACGCGGATCTCGACCAGGATCTCGTCGGGGCGGAGCGCCGTGGCGAACGGCCCCGTGAAGAACCCCGCGATCGGGATCCGCCGCTCGCCCCCCGGGCCCACCGCCACCACCTCGGCCCCGAGCGCCAGCATGGCGGCTGGATGGTCGTTGGCCGGGTCGGCGTGGGCCAGGTTGCCGGCCACGGTGGCCAGGTTGCGCACCAGCGGGTCGGCGATGACCCGCGACGCGTCGTGCAGCAGCGGGTAGCGGGTCCGGATGAGCTCGGACTCCTCGAGGTCCGACTCCCGGACCAGCGCGCCGATCCGCAGCCAGCCGTCGGCCTCCCGGATGTCGGCCAGCCCCGGGATCCCGTTGATGTCCACCAGGTGGCCGGGGCTGGCCAGCCGCAGCTTCATGAGCGGGATCAGGCTCTGGCCGCCTGACAGGATCTTGGCCTCCTCGCCCAGCCTGGCCAGCAGGGCCGTCGCCTCCTGGACCGACCGCGGCGCATGGTACTCGAAGGCTGCCGGAATCATGGGCGTCCCCCCGGGGTTGGGCGCACCCTACTGGCGGTCGGGTGACGTGTCAAGGGACACCGCGGCCAGTGAGCACGAGCGCCTCGACCTCCTCCCGCCGCGGCAGCGAGGGCTGGGCCCCGCGCCGGGTGCAGGCCAGGGCGGCGGCCGCGCTCGCGAAGGCCAGCGCCGCC
>JBBIIW010000289.1:0-4531 GCA_037446305.1 Candidatus Rokuibacteriota bacterium | reverse complement strand
CAGGCGCAGCGCGCAGGCCAGCCAGCCGGCGCGGCCCGCCCGGTGACAGCCGACCAGCACGTTGTCCAGCACCGTCATGGCCTCGAAGAGCCGCACCAGCTGGAAGGTGCGGGCGACGCCGCGGGCGGCGACGACGTGGGGGCGGCAGGCGGGCAGCGGGCGGCCCTCGAGCAGCACCCGCCCGCGGCTCGGGGCCAGGGCGCCGGCGATCACGTTGAAGATGGTCGTCTTGCCGGCGCCGTTGGGGCCGATGAGGGCCTTGATCTGCCCGGCCTGCACCGTGAAGCTGACGTCCCGCACGGCCGTCACGCCGCCGAAGTCGCGGCCGAGCCCCTGGACCTCCAGCAGGGGGCGGCTCATGCCGTCCCCCGGCGCACGGCGGTGAGGCCGCCGGGCAGGAAGATCATCACCAGCATCAGCAGGAGCCCGAAGACCACGATCTCGTACTCGGCGGCGCCGTGGGCGAGCGCCAGCGCCGGCAGCGCGGCGCGCAGCCCCTCCACCAGGAGGACCAGGACGGCGGCGCCCAGGACGGCGCCCCACAGGCTGGCCACCCCGCCCAGGACCACCATGACCACCAGCTCGACCGAGTAGGCGAAGCCGAACGGCGAGGGGTTGATGAACGTCACGTAATGGGCGTAGAGGCTGCCGGCGAGCGCGGTGAGGCCGGCGGCCAGCGCGAAGACGGCCAGCTTCACGCGGGCCACGTCCACCCCCAGGGCGGCCGTGGCCGCCTCGCTGCCGTGGATGGCCCGCAGGGCCCGGCCGATGCGAGAGTCGATCAGGTTGCCGCACAGGCCGAGCGCCAGGAGCAGGATCGCCCACGTCAGCCACAGCATGCGGGCGTCGGTGGCGAAGACGATCCCGGCCACGACCAGCGGCGGGATGCCGCCCAGGCCCGAGGGCCCGCCCGTGACGCCGGCCCAGTTGACGAGCACGTAGTAGACGATGACGCCGAAGCCCAGCGTCGCCATGGCCAGCAGGAGGCCGGAGAGCCGGAAGATGGGCAGGCCCACGGCCACGGCCAGCAGCACGGCGGCGGCCACCGCGGCCGCCATGGCCAGCCACGGGTTCCAGCCGTGCTGGGCGGTGAGGATGCCGCTGACGTAGGCGCCGACGGCGTAGAAGGCGGCCTGCCCCAGCGAGACCTGCCCGGCGAAGCCCATCACCAGCGACAGCCCGAGCGCGCAGAGCGCGTTGAGGGCGATGAACACCAGGGCGCTCAGCACGTAGCCCGAGGTGACGGCGGCGGGCAGGACCGCGACCGCCAGGCCCACGCCGAGCAGCACCAGCCACCGCTCGCGCGCCGCCACGCCTAGCCCTCCTCGGCCAGGCGCCACGGCAGCCAGCCGGCCACCTGGAGCAGGCAGAGGCCGATCAGCACCACGAAGGCCACGGCGTCCTTGTAACCGGAGGAGACGAGGCCGGCGGCGAGCGATTCCAGGACGCCGAGGAGGACGCCGCCGGCGATGGCCCCGGCCGGGCTGACCAGGCCCCCGAGCACGGCGGCCACGAAGCCCTTGAGGCCCAGCATGAGGCCCATGTCGTAGGTGGCGTAGGTGATGGGCGCGATGACGGCGCCGGCCGTGGCGCCCAGGGCGGCGGCCAGGGCGAAGGCCAGCAGGAACATCCGGTCCACGCGGATGCCCATGAGCCGCGCGCCCCGGGGGCTCACGGCGCAGGCGCGGACCGCGCTGCCGGCGTAGGTCCGGGTGAAGAAGACCCAGAGGGCGGCGAACACGACGCCCGCCACGGCGACGACCCAGAGCCCCTGGCGCACCACCATGGCGCCCGCCAGGCGCAGCGGCGGGCCCGCGGAGAAGGCGGGCACGGCCAGCGGGTCGGTGCCCCAGACGATCAGCGCGGCGCCCCGGAGCGCGATGGAGGCGCCGATGGTCACGATGAGCAGCGTCAGCGCCGGCGCCCGCCGCAGCGGGTGCACGGCCAGGCGCTCGAGCAGGGCGCCGAGCACGGCCGCGGCCAGCACCGTCAGCGCGAAGGCCAGGGGCAGGCCGAGCCCCCGGGCGGCCAGGCTGGCCATGACCAGCGCGCCCAGCATCACCATCTCGCCCTGGGCGAAGTTGATGATGCGGGTCACCCCGTACACGATCACGAAGCCCAGCCCGATGAGGGCGTACACGCCTCCCACCACCAGGCCCGAGACCAGGTACTGGGCGAGCTGGTCGGCCAGGCTCACGCTACCGGGCCAGCCGCCACTGACCGTCGACGATCTGGACCATCGTCACCGCGCGGCGGTCCAGGCCGTTGTGGTCGGTGGGCAAGAAGTTGAAGATGCCGGTGATGCCCACGAAGTCGCGCGTGCTCTCGATGGCGTCCCGCACCCGGGCCCGGTCGGGCCCGGCCGCCGCCATGGCCCGCACGACCAGCTGCACGGCGTCCCAGGCGTGGCCGCCGAAGGTGTTGCGCGGCCCGTAGCGGGCCTCGAACTCGCGGGCGTAGGCCAGCAGGACCGGCTTCTGGGCGTCGGCGTCGTCCAGCTGCTCGGCCACCAGGAGCTTGCCGACCGGGAAGACGACCCCGTTGGCAGCGGGGCCGGCCAGCTCGATGAAGCGCTTGTTGCCCACGCCGTGGCTGTGGAACAGCGGCAGCCCGATGCCCAGGTCGGCGTAGTTCCGGGTGGCGATGGACGCCGACGGCGGGATGGACCAGATCACCACCGCCTGGGGATTGGCGGCCTTGACCCGCGTCAGCTGCGCCGTCATGTCCACGTCCTTCTGGCCGAACTTCTCGTTGGCCACGATCTGCAGCCCGCGCTGCTGCGCGGCCTTCTCGAACTCGATCCAGCCCAGCTGGCCGAAGGCGTAGTCCACGTTGAGCCAGCCCACCCGCTGGTAGCCGCGGGCCTTCAGGTAGTCGGTGAGGACGCTGACGATCAGGTGGTCGCTCTGCGGGGTCTTGAACACCCACTTCCGCTCGGCGGCCGGCTCCACGATCTTCGCCGCCGCCGCGACCGAGACCATGGGGAGGCCGGCCTTCTGCACGGTGTCCAGGATGGCCAGCGAGGTGCCGCTGAGGGTGGTGCCGACGATGGCCGTCACCCGGTCCTCGTCGATCAGCTTCTTGGCGGCCAGGACGGCCTTGGTCTCGTCGCTGGCGTCGTCGTAGATCACGATCTTCAGGGGATGGAGCTTGCCGTCCGGCCCCTTGATGCCGCCGCGGGCGTTGATGTCGGCCTCCAGCATCAGCGCCGTGTCCCGCTCGGGAATGCCGAGCGAGGAGCCGGGCCCGGTGATGGAGAAGATGGCCCCGATCGTGTAGGGCTCCGGGCCGGCCGCCGCCACGGGGGCCGCGGCGGGGGCGGGCGCCAGGGCCAGCGCCAGGATCGCGAGGAGCGTCGTCAGTCGGTGCATGGGATCCTCCTTGTGGCGGCGGCTCAGATCGCCTTCTCCATGTGGACCATCGGGCCGTGGCGCAGTCCGAGGGCGAGGAAGAAGTCGCGGACGTCGGTCTGGGTGAGGTCGATGAGCGTGGCCACCTTCTCGATGGCCCGCAGCTCGCGGCCGCTGGCCACGAACTGCTCGACCAGGGCCCGGCCGGCGCCCAGCCCCCGGTAGCGCGGATCGACCCCGACCAGGTCGATCCAGCCGGTGCGGCCGGCGATGCCGAACTCGGACTCGCCGACCCAGCCGAAGAGGAAGCCCACCAGGCGGCCGTCGGCCTCCGCGCCCAGCGACATCCAGGGCGGGCGCAGGGCGGCGATCTCCAGGCGGGTCTGCCAGTACTCCTTGCGCGTGTGCCCCCCGAGCTTCTCGTCGATGCGGACGATGGCGTCGAGGTCGGAGGGCTCGAGGCGGCGGATCATGATGCCCGATCGGTTCATGCCGGACCTCGTCAGGCCGCGGTGGCGGCGGCCAGCTTGCGGTAGCGCTGCAGGCCCAGGAGGGCGGCCCCCAGGGCCGTCGTGTACTGCGGCTCGTCGGGGACGTTGACCGGCACGCCCAGCTTCTGCCGCAGCGCCGCCACCATCCCCTCCTGCCGGGCCACGCCGCCGATGAACGTCACCTCGCCGTCGAGCCCCACGCGCTTGAGGAGGGCCAGGGCCCGGTCGGCCAGCGAGCTGTGGATGCCGCGCAGGATGTTCTCGACGCCGGCCCCGTCCGAGACGTGGTTGATGATCTCGGACTCGGCCAGGACGGCGCAGACGCTGGAGATGGGCTGCACGCCCTGGGCGGCCAGGGACAGGCGGCCGATGTCCTCGACCTTCACCTCCAGGTACTTGGCGGCGCGCTCCAGGAAGCCGCCGGAGCCGGCCGCGCACTTCTCGTTCATGTGGAACTCCTTGACCTTGCCGCCCTCGCGCAGCTTGATGGCCCGCGAGCACTGGGCGCCGATGTCCAGCACGTAGCGGGTGGTCGGGAAGAGCACGGCCGCGCCCCGGGCGCCGCAGGTCAGGTCGGTGATCTGGATGTCGCGGGCGCCGACCGCGTAGCGGCCGAGGCCGGTGGTGGCCACGTAGCCGACCTCGGCCCGCCCGCCGGCCTCGGCCCGCGCCCGGTCCAGGACCTCGCGG
>JBBIIW010000288.1:0-4550 GCA_037446305.1 Candidatus Rokuibacteriota bacterium | reverse complement strand
GCCGCCCGTCAGCGCGGCGCCGCGGGCCGCAGGCGACCGGCCACGACGAAGCGCCCGGCGCCGCGAGGCGTGACGACGGCGCGCATCACTCGACGACGCCCAGGCGGCCGTTGTGGCTGCCCATGTACCAGAGCCGTCCCTCGGCGTCCACGATCATCTTCCGGATGCCCGCGTCCCTCGACGGCAGCGGCACGACCCGCCGCTGGCCGGTGCGGGGATCGAGGCGCACCACGGTGTCGGTCCGGATCTCGTTGGCCCACACGATGCCCGCGCCGTCCACCGTGACGGCGTAGGCGCCGCCGCCCGGCCCCGCCGGCAGCGGATACTCCCTGACGACGCGGCGCGCCTCGGGATCGACCTGGATCAGCATGCCGCGCCCGTAGAGCGTCACCCACAGGCTGCCGTCGGGGGCGGCCGCCATGCGCCGCGGCTTCGAGCCGGCCGGCAGGGTCAGCTCGGTGATCGTCCCCGTGGCCGGGTCCAGGCGGCCCAGCCGGTCGCCGGCCAGCTGGCAGAACCACACGTGGCCCTGCCGGTCGAGCGCGAGGCCGTAGGGGTTGCCGCGCGTCGGGTACTCGGTGATCCGCCCGGTCCTCGGGTCCAGCCGGCCGATGCGCTGCCCCTGCTGGACGGTGAACCAGATGACGCCGTCGGGGGCCAGGACGAGCGTGTGGGGGTCGCCGCCCGAGGGCGCCCGGTGTTCCACGACCTTGCCGGTGGCGGGATCGAGCTGGCCGATGGTCCCGTTGCCGTTGCCCGTGTACCAGACCTGGCCGGCGCCGTCCACGAGCAGCCCGTGCGGGCGGGCGCCGGGCGGCAGGTCCCATTCCGTGAACGTCCGCGACCGGGGATCGAAGCGGGCGATCTTGTTGCCGAACATCACGGCGATGTAGATGGCGCCGTCGGGCCCCGGGGCCGGGTCGCGCGCGAACTGCGGCGTGGGAACGGCCCACTCGACCACCCGGCCGGCGAACTCGGGGCGGGCGCCCGGCGCGATGCCGTAGTGCGAGCCTCCGGCCCAGCCCGGGCCCGGGCCGGCGAGCAGGATCGCGAGGGCGAGGAGGGGGCTGCGCGCCACGCTCACGAGCGAGCACGATACCACGGCGCCGCGCTTTCCATCCGGGGCCCCTTGGGGTACGATGCGTCCACTCCGGAGCCCGATGAGCCAGAACCAGCGCATCCATCGCCAGCGGTTCAGCGTCCCGTTCGAGTACCCGGTCTACTTCACCACCGACATCTTCGATCCGGCCAACCCCGACCTGGCCGAGGCGCTCACCCGCGAGGAGCCGCTCCGCCGGCACCGGGCGCTGGTGATCGTGGAGCGCGCGGTGGCCGCCGCCTGGCCCCGGCTGATCGCCGACGTCGAGCGCTACGCGGCCCACCACGGCGAGCGGCTGGTGCTGGCCGCCCGGCCCCTCGTGCTCGAGGGCGGCGAGCAGATCAAGAACGATCCCGGCGCGGTGGCCGCCCTGCAGGCGACCCTGAACGCCCTGGGCATGGACCGCCAGGCGCACGTGGTCGTGGTGGGCGGCGGCGCCCTGCTCGACATGACCGGCTACGTGGCCGCGACCGTGCACCGCGGCGTCCGGACCACTCGGGTGCCCACGACCGTCCTGGCCCAGGCCGACTCGGGCATCGGGGTCAAGAACGGGGTCAACCGGTTCGGCAAGAAGAACTTCCTGGGGACGTTCGCGCCGCCGTTCGCCGTGCTCAACGACGCCCGGTTCCTGGCCACGCTGGAGCGGCGCGACGCGGTGGCAGGCCTGGCCGAGGCGGTGAAGGTGGCCCTCATCCGGGACGCCGACTTCTTCACCTGGCTGCAGCGGCAGGCGGGCGACCTGGCGCGCTGCCAGCCCGACGCGCTGGGGCGCGCGGTCCGGCGGTGCGCCGAGCTGCACCTGGAGCACATCGCGACGTCGGGCGATCCCTTCGAGTTCGGCAGCGCGCGGCCTCTCGACTTCGGCCACTGGGCCGCGCACAAGCTGGAGTCGCTGTCCGCCAACCGCCTGCGGCACGGCGAGGCCGTGGCCATCGGCATGGCCATCGACACGGTGTATTCCGTCCGGGCCGGTCTCCTGGACGAGGCGGCGCTGGAGCCCATCCTCGGCCTGCTGGAGATGCTCGGCCTCCGCCTCTGGGACGAAGCGCTGGAGATGTCCGCCGGCGGCCGGCCGGCCGTCCTCGACGGCCTGGCCGAGTTCCGCGAGCACCTGGGCGGCGAGCTGACGGTCACGCTGCTCAGCCGGATCGGCAAGCGGCTCGAGGTCCACGAGATGGACGAGGGCCTGATCCGGGAGGCGCTGGCGTGGCTGCGCGCCCGCGATGCGGCCCGATGAGGCTCGCCACCCCCGGTCGCCCGCACCTCACGTACTGCACCAACATCCACGCCGGCGAGACCTGGCCGGAGGTGCGCCGCAACGTCGAGGAGCACGTCGCGGCCGTCAAGCACCGGGTGGCGCCCGACCGGCCGTTCGGGGTCGGCCTGCGGCTCTCCGCTCAGGCCGCCGAGGCCCTGGCCGAACCTGCCGAGCTGGATGCCTTCAAGAACTTTCTGAAGTCACGGCAGCTTTATGTCTTCACCATCAATGGCTTCCCCTACGGGGCCTTTCACGGTACCCGGGTCAAGGAGGCCGTGTACCTCCCCGACTGGCTGGACGAGGACCGGCTCCGGTACAGCGACCGGCTGGCAGGGCTGCTGGCCGCGCTGCTGCCCGACGAGCCGGGACTCGAGGGCAGCGTCAGCACCGTGCCGGGAGCCTTCAAGCCCCGCGTGGCCGGTGCCGGCGGGGCGGCGCGGATGGCGGTGCTGCTCGGGCGGCACGTGGCCACGCTGGCTCGCCTCGAGCGGGAGACCGGCAGGCACGTGAGCCTGGCGCTCGAGCCGGAGCCGTTCTGCCACCTGGAGACGGTGGACGAGACGCTGGCCTTCTTCCAGCAGTTCGTGTTCGCCGGTCCGGGGCTGGAGAGCCTGGCCCGCGCCAGCGGGCTGGACCGGAGCCGGAGCGAGGCCCTGATGCGCCGCCACCTGGGGGTCTGCTTCGACGCCTGCCACATGGCGGTGGAGTTCGAGGAGCCCGAGGCGGCCGTTCGGCGACTGGCCGCCGCCGGCATCCGGATCGTCAAGATCCAGATCAGCGCCGGCCTCCGCGTCCTCCTGGACGGCAACCGGAAGGAGGCCCTGGCGGCGCTCCGCCCGTTCGCCGAGGGCGTCTATCTCCACCAGGTGGTCGAGCGAGGCCGCCACGGCCTCCGCCGCTACCTCGACCTGCCCGAGGCCCTCGAGCAAGCGGCCCGCGAGGACGGGGCGGCGGAGTGGCGGATCCACTTCCACGTGCCGCTCTTCCGGGAGCGGCTGGGGCCGTTCTCGAACACCCAGGACTTCCTGCGCCGCCTGCTGGCCCTCGTCCGCGCGGAGCCGCTCGCGCCCCACCTGGAGGTGGAGACCTACACGTGGGACGTGCTGCCGGCCGAGTACCGCGGGGAGCCCGTCGTCACGGCGGTGGCCCGGGAGCTGGACTGGGTCCTCGGGCAGGTGTGAGTCGCCGAGCCGTCGCGGTCCCCCTCGCCGTCTACCTGCGGCTGGGCCGCGTGTCGAACCTGCCGACGGTCTGGACGAACGTCCTGGCCGGCGTCGTCCTGTCGGGTGGCGAGGCCACGGCGCCGGTCGTGCTGGCGCTGCTCCTGGCCCTGTCGCTCTTCTACGTGGGCGGCATGTACCTCAACGACGCGTTCGACCGGGAGATCGACGCCCGCGAGCGGCCGGGCCGCCCGATCCCGGCCGGGCTCATCACCGCCCGGCGCGTCTTCACCATCGGGTTCGCCCTGCTCGGGGCGGGCCTCGCCGGGGTGGCGGTGGCGGCGGCCGTCAGCCCGGCCGGCGGCGCCTGGACCGCCGTGGTGGCCGGGCTGGTCCTGGGCGGCGCCATCGTGGCCTACGACGCGCGGCACACGCACGATCCGCTCAGCCCCCTGGTCATGGCCGTCTGCCGGGTGCTGGTGTACGTCACCGCCGCCCTGGCCGTGAGCGGCCGGCTGACGCCGGCGCTGGGCGCGGGCAGCCTGGCCCTGCTCGCCTACCTGATCGGCCTCACCTACGTCGCCCGGCAGGAAACGCTCGCCCAGATGACCAATCTCTGGCCGCTCCTCTTTCTCGCGGTGCCCTTCCTCATCACGCTGCCTGCCCTGGGCGCCGGTGGCGTGACCCCGCTGCTTCACCTCGGCTTTCTCGCCTGGGTCGGCTATGCCCTGGCGCTGCTCGGGCGCCGCCGGCCCGGGAACGTCCCGCGGGCTGTCGTCTGCCTGATCGCGGGCATCTCCCTGCTCGACGCCCTGCTCGTCGCGCACGCGGGCGCGCCGCACCTGGCCGGCTGGGCCGTGGCCGGCTTCGCCCTCACGCTGACCGCCCAGCGCTACATCGCCGGCACGTAGCCGGCCGCCGCCTGCTACGCCGCGAACACGTGCTCGAGCACCAGCCCCTTCACGTCCGTGGCGCTGACGGCGCCGTCGGGGACGAGAGCCGGCTCGCTGCTGATGAGCACGGGGGCGGCGCT
>JBBIIW010000287.1:0-4566 GCA_037446305.1 Candidatus Rokuibacteriota bacterium | reverse complement strand
CCGCCATCGAGGCCGCGCGGCTGGCCCGGCAGGTGACGAAGGTGCCGCGCGAGCGGGCCGAGCGAGCCGTGGCCAGCGCCGCCGGCTGCTGGGAGCTGGACACCACGAGCTGGGCCGAGCTGCCCGACTCGTGCTTCACCTACAGCGCGGCCGGCCGGCGCCTGCTGGCCGCGCGGGCGGTGAGCACGCCGATGCAGGCCGACCTCTACAGCCCGCGCCCCGGCCAGCAGCGGGTCTTCACCCGCCGGAAGCTGGCGCGCCTGGAGCGCCGCGGGTCGCGCCTGCTGCTGCTGCACGTCATGGAGGACAACGTGCACGGCTTCGAGGTGACCTACGAGGTCGAGCTGCCCGGCGGCCGGATCGTCCGCGCCGAGCACGTGACGCCCCGGCTGCCCTACCCGGGCATCTGCTCGGAGCCCCAGGGCAGGATCGGCGCCCTGCTGGGCGAGGTCGTGGACGGCGGGCTCCGCCAGCGGCTGGGCGCGCACCTCGGCGGCGCCGGCGGCTGCGCGCAGCTCTACGACCTGACCGCCGACCTCCTCAAGCTGCTCGCCTGACCGGCTACGGCGACGCCGGCTGGTGGGCCCGCAAGCGCGCCAGCAGGCCGTCCCAGGACGAGGCGCGGAGGATCTTGGTGAACTGGGCGCGGTAGTTGGCGACCAGGCCCACCCCGCCCACGGCGACGTCGTAGAGCCGCCACGGATGGCCGGGGCGGCGCAGCATCCGGAAGTCCACCGGGATCGCGCCCCCCTCGATGACGACCCTGGCGGCGACCACCGCCTGGTCGCCCTGGAGGCGCTCGCCGACGATCTCCACCGCCTCGCCGTCGTAGCGGTCCACGTACATGAGGGCGCCGCTCTCGATCACGCCGGTGAACAGGGCCACGAACTCCCGCTGCTGGGTGGGGCTGGCCTCCAGCCAGTGGGGTCCGAGCGCGCGGCGGGCGGTCTCCGCGACGTCGAAGAGGTCGGCGGTCACCGCGCGCACCGAGGCCCGGCGGTCGGCGGATGGGACCGTGCTGTCGCCGGCGATGCGCAGGACGTGGTCGATCCGGGCGCGGAGGTCGTCGGTCGGGCTGCCGGCCTCCGCCGGCGTCGGGCCCAGCAGGGCAGCGAGCGCCGCGCCGAGCAGGCCCAGGCGGGATGCGAGCATCATCGGAAGCCTCCCGGGGAGCAGTCTTCGCCGCCTGGACGCTGCAAGCCGGATGCCCGACCCGCGGCGCGCGTGCTCGGCAACGGCGTGCCGAGGTTCCGCAAACCGGTGCGCGGGCGCGCTATACTACCGCCCGCGGTATGGCTCGGCTCCCCGTCGGCAAGCTCCGCGCCGAGGCGCTGAAGGCGGTGCTCGACCGGTATCCCGTCAAGGACCCGCAGGTCGTGGTGGGCCCGCGGCCGGGCGAGGACGCCGCCGTCATCGACCTCGGCGACCGCTACCTGATCGCCACCGCCGACCCCATCACCTTCACCGCCGACGACATCGGGTGGTACGCGCTGCAGGTCAACGCCAACGACATCGCCGTGCGGGGGGCCCGGCCCCGGTGGTTCCTGGCCACCGTGCTGCTGCCCGAGGGGGAGACGACCGACGAGACGGTGACCGCGCTCTTCGACCAGATGGCGGCCGCCTGCGACGAGCTCGGCGTGGCGCTGGTGGGGGGGCACACCGAGATCACCCACGGCCTGGACCGCCCGATCCTGGCCGGGACCATGCTGGGCGAGGTGGCCCGAGACCGGCTGGTGACCACGGCCGGCGCCCGCGTGGGCGACGCCATCCTGATGACGAAGGGCATCCCGCTGGAGGGCGCGGCCATCATCGCTCGCGAGCGGGCGGCCGAGGCGCAGGCGCGCGGGGTGCCGCCGGCCGTCATCCGGCGGGCGCGCCAGTTCCTCCGCCGGCCGGGGCTCAGCGTGCTGCCGGAGGCCGAGATCGCCGGCGAGCTGGCGCGGGTGCACGCCATGCACGACGCCACCGAGGGGGGGCTGGCCACCGCGCTGCGGGAGCTGGCCGACGCCGCCGGCGTGGGTCTCCGGATCGATGGCGAGCGGATCATGGTCGTGCCCGAGGGGCGGGAGCTGTGCGAGGCCTTCGGCCTCGACCCGCTCGGCACCATCGCCTCCGGCTGCCTGCTGCTGACGCTCGACCCCGGCGAGGCGGGGGCCGTCATCCACGCCCTGGCCCGGGAGGGCATCGCCAGCCACTACATCGGCCAGGTGGTGCCGCGCGAGCAGGGCGTGGTCCTGGTGGCGGAGAATCGCCCGCGCCCCTTGCCCGTCTTTCCCCAGGACGAGATCACCCGGCTGTTCCGAGGAGACTGACCGTGCCCGAGATCGGTTACGCGTACCGCCCGGTGGCGCTGGGCCACGAGGGCCTGGTGGCCTCCGCGCACCCGCTGGCCACGCTCGCCGGCGTGGAGGTGCTCAGGGCCGGCGGCAACGCCGCCGACGCCGCGGTGGCGGTCAACGCCGTGCTGGCCGTGACGCAGCCCAACAACTGCGGCCTGGGCGGCGACCTCTTCTGCCTCTATCACGAGGCGGCCACCGGCCGCGTCCACTTCCTGGACGGCGCCGGGCGCGCCGGCTCCCGCGCCACGCTGGACGAGCTGCGGCGGCGCGGCCTGGACGCGCTGCCCGTGCTGGGCCCGCCCACGGTGAGCGTGCCGGGGTGCGCCCGCGCCTGGGGCATGCTCCTCGAGCGCTTCGGCACCCGCCCGCTGGCGGCGCTGCTGGCGCCGGCGATCCGGCACGCCGAGCAGGGCTACCCGATGACCTCGATCGTCAGCCAGGCCATCGCCGAGCTGGCGCCCGGGAACGCCGATCCCGAGTGGCGCCGCGTCTTCCTCCCGGGCGGCCGCCCGCCGGCGGTCGGGGAGCGGTTTCGCCAGCCCGACCTGGCCGGCACGCTGCGCGCCCTGGCCGCCGAGGGCCCGGACGTCTTCTACACGGGCCGCGTGGGGCGGGCCATCGCCGCGCGGCTGGCCCGCGAGGGCTTCCTGACCGCCGACGACCTGGCCGCGCACCGGGGCCAGTGGGGGGAGCCGCTCACGACGACCTACCGGGGCTACACGCTCCACCAGACGCCGCCGCCCACCCAGGGCCTGGCCGCGCTGCTGACCTTCAACCTGCTGGAAGGGTTCCCGCTGAGCCGGTATCGCCTGCACTCCGTCGAGCACCTGCACCTGCTCATCGAGATGGTCAAGCTCGCCTACGCCGACCGCGACCGCTGGATCGCCGATCCGGCCGCCGCCAGGGTCCCGGTGGCCGCGCTGCTCGACAAGGCCTACGCCGCGCGCCGGCGGCAGGCCTTCGACCCGGCCAAGGCAGGCGCGTACCAGCCCGGGATGCCGGAGGGGGACACGACCGGGTTCGTGATCGCCGACGGGCAGGGCAACCTCATCAGCGTCATCCAGAGCCTCTTCAACGGCTTCGGCTCGGGCGTCGTCGTGCCCGGGACCGGCGTGACGCTGCACAACCGCGGCCGGCACTTCAGCACGGACCCGGATCACCCGAACGCGCTGGCGCCCGGCAAGCGGCCCTTCCACACCCTGATCGCCGCCATCGTCAGCCGCGACCGGCGGCCGGTCCTCGGCTTCGCCACCATGGGGGGCAACGGACAGGCCATGTTCCACGCGCAGGTGCTCACCAACGTCCTCGACTACGGGCTGGACATCCAGGAGGCCATCGAGCGGCCGCGCTTCCTGATCGGGGCCTTCCTGCCGGGCGAGGCCGCCGACACCATCCACGTCGAGCGGCGGGTGGGCGGCGCGGTGCTGGCCGCGCTGCGCCGCAAGGGCCACCCGGTCAAGGCCGCGCCCCCGCTTTTCTATCGCACCGGTCACGCGCACGGCGTCGTCGTCGGCGACGGGGTCCTCATGGGCGGCGCCGATCCCCGCGGCGACGGCCTGGCCCTGGGCGTCTGATGCGCTGGCCCGTCCTGGCCCTGCTCCTCCTCGGCCTGCCGGTCCTGGCCGGCGCCGCCGAGTGGGGCGGCATCGCGCCCGGCACCACGACCATGGAGGCGGTCCGCGCCCACTACGGCGGCCCCACGCGCACCGACACGCAGACGGTGGACGGCTACGACACCGCCCGCTGGATCTACGAGGGGAAGCAGGCGCCGAGCGGCCTGCGGCGCATGGAGGTGGCCTTCGGGCTCGTGGTGGACGGCCGCTTCCGCCCCGAGGTGGTGCGGGTCCTGATCATCGAGCCCAAGCCCGGCGGGTTCACCCACCAGTCGGTGCTGCTGGGCTGGGGCAAGCCCGACCTCACGGGCCCGGGCCAGCCGCCCCCGTTCTTCTACTGGGAAGGCCTGCTGGTCGAGTTCGAGAGCGACGGCAAGTACGTCCGATCCATGACGTTCACGCCGCCCCAGCGGCCGCCGCCTCCAGCCGGGCGGCGGCCCTGAGCAGCCCGGCCCGCGGGATGGCGATCCACTCCGGGCGGTGGCTGGCCTCGTACACCACCTCGTAGGCGGCCTTCTCGACCTCGAAGACGGCCACGGCGGCCCCGAACGCCCGGTCGGGTCCGGGCACGAACGGCGCGCCGCGGGTGGCCGCGCGATAGCCGGCCAGGAACG
>JBBIIW010000286.1:0-4566 GCA_037446305.1 Candidatus Rokuibacteriota bacterium | reverse complement strand
CCCACGGCCAGCCGGACATCGGCGATCGCGCCGTCCCCGCCGGCCGGCATGAGCGCCACGGCCGCGCCGAGGGTCGGCCGCTCGTGGATGCCGAACTTCACGTAGGCGCCGGCGGTCCCGGGCGCCCATCGGGCGAGCCGCACGGCCGTCAGGATCTCGTCCTCGGCTCGCGCCGTCTCGTAGGGGCCGCGAACGAACTCGCCGAGCGGCACCTCGCGCTCGCCGCGCGGCGAGGCCAGGCGCACGACGGCGTCGAAGACCAGGAACAGCGTGGCCAGGTCGCTGTGCGGGTCGGCGAAGGCCAGGTTGCCGCCGACGGTCCCGACCGTGCGGACGCGGACGTTGGCGACGTGTCGGGCCACGCGCGCCAGCAGCGGGCAGGCGGCCGCCACCGGCGCCGCGCGCTCGACCGCCCGGTGGGTGGCCGTCGCTCCGATGGAGACGAATCCGTTGTCGGTCCTGATCTCGGCCAGGCCCGGGATCCGCTTGAGGTCGACCAGGCTCCGCACGCGGAGGAGCCCCTGCTTGAGGATCAGGAGGAGCTCGGTCCCGCCGGCGTAGAGCGCCGCGTCCGGTCCCTCGCGGGCGAGCACGCCGGCCGCTTCCGCCACGCTCTCCGGCCGGTACAGGGCGAAGGGCCGCAGCACCTCAGGTCTCCACCGCGCGCCGGAGCCGGGCGCCGAACTCCCCGACGACCTCCTCGGCCTTGCGCTGGATGACGCCGTGGCCGAGGCTGCCCAGGCGGCCCAGGATCCGCCCCTCGGCCTCGATGTGAATCCGGCTGCCGGCGTCCCGGGGCATCACCTCGAGCGTCACCGACATCGCGACCTGGGCGCCCAGCGCGCTGTCGCGCCCGCGGGCCTCGAGCCGCAGCCGCGCGGGGGGCACCGCATCCGAGACGGTCACCTCGAGCGGCACCGACAGCGTGATGGGACCCACCCGCTGGCGCATGCGCGCCTCGTAGCGGCGGTGCGGTTCCACCTCGCGCGCCTCGGCGCAGCCCGGGACGCAGCCGACCATCCGGGGAACGTCCCACAGCGCCGCCCAGACCGCGGCCGGCGCGGCGTCGAGGTCGACGTCGTGCGTCACCTGCACGTGGGCGGCCTCCCCGAGGCGCTGGCGGGCTGCGGGACCACCGGCCGGCCCCAGCCGGGCGGGCCGAGCAGCTCGCCCTCCCGCATGACGATCCGGCCCCGGACGATGGTGACGACCGGGCGGCCCCGGACCTTCAGGCCCTCGAAGGGGGTGATCCGGCTCTTCGAGTGGAGGTCGGCGGCGCGGATCTCGCCCTCGCGGTCCATGTCCACCAGCACGACGTCGGCGTCGGAGCCGACCTGGAGCGCCCCCTTTCTGGGATAGAGACCCCAGGCCCGGGCGGGATTGGCCGCGCTCACCGCCACGTAGCGCTCGAGCGTGAGCCGTCCCCGGTTGACCTCGGTCAGCATCAGGGGGACCGCCGTCTCGACGCCCGGGAAGCCCGACACGGCCGCCCAGATGTCCGGCCGCGTCTTCTCCTCGACGGTGTGGGGCGAGTGGTCGGTCGCCACCATGTCCACCGTGCCGTCCCGGAGCGCGGCCCAGAGCGCCTCGGCGTGGCCCGGCGCCCGCACCGGCGGGTTGATACGCAGCACCGGGCCCAGCCGCCGCATGTCCTCGCTGGTGAAGAGGAGGTACTGCGGGCAGGTCTCGACCGTGACGTCGACCCCGCGCGCCCGGGCTGCCCGGAGCACCGGCAGGACCTCCTTCGAGCTCTCGTGGCAGACATGGAGCCGGGCGCCCGTCCACTCGGCGAAGGTCACGGCCCGGCCGACCGCCTCGACCGCGCAGATGGCCGGTCGCGACTCGAGGTGGGCCAGGGGGTCCGTCCGGCCCGCCGCCTTCAGCCGGCGGATCTCGCGCTGCATGATCGCGTTGTTCTCGGCGTGGACCGCCACCCGGAGCCCCAGGCCGGCGATCGTCGCGAAGGCCGCCAGCATCACGCCGTCGTCAGGCGCCGGGATGGCGCCGACCGTCTCGCCCATGTAGCACTTGAACCCGACCACGCCGCGCGCGGCGAGCTCGGGGAGCGCGTCCAGGTTGTCCTCCGCGAGGAGGCCGTAGATCCCGTAGTCGACGTGCGCGCCGCGCGCCGCGCACTGCTGCTTGAGCGCGAGCGCCTCCACGGTGGCGGTGGGCGGCCGGGTGTTCGGCATCTCGAGCACGGTGGTCACGCCGCCGCACGCGGCGGCGGCGGTGCCCGACCGCCAGTCCTCCTTGTGCTCGAACCCGGGCTCGCGGAAGTGGACGTGGGCGTCGATGACGCCGGGGAGCACGTGGAGCCCGTGGGCGTCGAGCACCTCGGCGGCCGGCGGCAGCGCCTCGTCGTCGGCGACCGCCACCACCACGCCGTCGCGGATCGCGAGCCCGGCGCGCAGCCGCCCCTCGGGGGAGACGAGCGTGCCGCCGCGGATCACCAGGTCGGCCGGGCTCACGCCGCCCGCGCTCCGGCCGGGGCCAGGATCTCCTCGGACACCATCTGGAGGTACTCGAGCCGCGCCGTGAGGTCGGTCGGCAGCGAGTACATGGTGAACCCGATGCCGTCGAAGCCCATCGCCCGCGCCCGGGCGATCGCCTCCACGCAGTCCGCCGGGGAGCCGTAGACGGTCCACTCGTCGAGGCTCGTGTCGAAGTCGAGCTGGAGCGGGACCATCGTGCGTTCCTGCATGTCCCACGTGCGGTACTGGGTGAATGTCTTGGCCAGGAACTCCCGGGCGGCGGCGGCCGCGGCCTCCCGGCTCCGGCCCACGATCAGGCTGCGCGAGGCGACGATCGTGCCGCGCGACGCCAGCCCCGCCTCGACCCGGGCCTCGCGGAACACGCTGGCCAGCATGGCCAGATCCCGCCAGGCGACCTGGGGCCCGAAGAACACCCCGTCGGTGAGCTGGGCGGCGCGCCGGGTGGCGCCGACGCTCTGCGCCCCCATCTCCAGGAACGGATGCGGCTTCTGGAAGGGCGTGTAGCCCATCCGTCCGTCGATGACCCGGATGTAGGCGCCCTCGAAGGTCACCTGCTCTCCGCTCCACAGGCGCTTCATCAGCGCGAGCGCCTCCTCCAGCTTCGGGACCCGGTCCTTCCGCGTCACGCCGGCCGCCGTCAGCTCCGTCTCGCGGTACCCGATGGCGACGCCCACGTCGAGCCGCCCGTGGGTGATGTGGTCCAGGGTGGCCAGGCTCTCGGCGGCGTCCACGGCGTTGAGGAGGGGCAGGACCAGCACCGAAGTCTTGAGCCGCATCGGCCCCGCCTCCGGCGCCAGCCGGGCCAGGATGGGGAGGGGATGGGGGAAGAACGACGGGTAGCCCAGCCAGTGGTGCGGCGCGGACACCCACGCGAATCCCATCCGGGAGGCGGCGGCGACCAGGCGGATCGCGTCGTCGATGAGCTGGGTCGCGCCCCGGCTGGCCGGGCTCCAGAAGGGTGTGAGATGGAAGCCGATCCGCATGGGCCGACACTCCCTGTTCGGAATTCCGAACGCTGTTCTGAAGTGTGGTAGCCTTCTACCAGCGCCGGCGGCCCCTGTCAAGGCGGGCCGGCGCCTCGGCCCGGAAGCCCCGGGCGAGCGAAGGAGATGCGGCCAGCGTCATGAAGCGAGGGAGGCAGCGACGTCGATCCGCCGGCCCGGCGCCGACGCCTTCCGCCGGCGGCGTCCATCGCGGCGCGGCCCGCGTGCTCGACCTCCTGGAGTTCCTGGCCGAAAGCCGCCAGGGCTTCACCCTGTCCGAGCTCAGCCGGCGGCTCGGGGTGCCGAAGAGCAGTCTTCTCGCCCTGCTCCGGACCGTCATGGAGCGCGGCTATCTCGAGCAGCGGCCCGGCGGAGTCTACGAGGTCGGCCCCCGCGCGGTGGCACTGGGGTTCTCGTCGCCGCTCCGGCGCGAGCTGCCGGCCCTGGCCGCACCCGTCCTGCAGAGCCTGGCGACGCGGAGCGGGGAGAGCGCCTTCCTCGGCGTCTTCGTCCCCGGCGCGCGGGAGATCGTGTACATCGACAAGGTCGAGAGCCCCCACCGCCTCCGCTACACCGCCGATCTCGGGGAGCGGCGGCCGCTCCACTGCACGGCCCCGGGGCTGGCCGTCCTCGCCTTCCTGCCCGAGCCCGAGCGGGAGACGCTGGTCGCGTCCCTGAACCTCCAGCCGTTCACCGAGTTCACGATCACCGACCGCGGGCGCCTGCGCGCCCGCCTCGACGAGGTGCGCCGGGCCGGCGTGGCGGTGAGCCTGGAGGAGTTCATGATCGGCGCCGTCAGCGTCGCCGCGCCGATCCTCGATCGTCACGGCGTGCCGGTGGCGACCTTGAGCGTCATCGGGCCGACCCAGCGCCTCCTGGCCCAGCGCGAAGACCTCTCGGAGGCGGTGAAGGCCGGCGCCGCCGCCGTGTCCCGGCGCCTGGGGTTCCAGGGCGCCGGTGCCTAGCCCGGATTATTCGTGAAGGCACACACCGGAGACCAAGAGGGCTCCAGCGGGTGCGTGGTTGAGACTTCGTGGGCCGAAACCTCAGCGCGGGGCGGTGATCCCGCGATCGCGCCGCCGGCGACC
>JBBIIW010000285.1:0-4566 GCA_037446305.1 Candidatus Rokuibacteriota bacterium | reverse complement strand
GACCTCGGCCCCGGCCGGCCCGGCCAGGAGGAGCGCGGCCAGCATCGCGGACAGGATGGCGGCGTCCCGCGCCGCCCGCCGCGTGTAGGCGATGCGCTGCAGGGCGGTCAGGTTCGCCAGCACGGCCAGGATCCAGAGCGCCGGCTCCAGCAGCCCGAACAGACCGCCGGCGATGAGGCAGATGAGCCGCTCCGGGCGCTCCATCACCCCGACATTGCACTCCACCCCGATCGACTCCGCGCGGGCCTTGGTGTAGCTGACCATCACCGTGCCGACCAGCGCGGCCATCGCCACCGCGGCGCCCCGGGCGTGCGGCATCCGGGCGAACAGGACGACGATGCCGAGCAGCACCACCAGATCAGAGTACCGGTCGATGACCGAATCCAGGAAGGCTCCGAAGGGGGTCACCTGCCGGGACGCCCTAGCCAGCGAGCCGTCGAAGAAGTCGAAGAGGCCGGCCAGGAGCAGCAGGATGGCCGCCGTGCGGGTCCGCCCGGCGACGAATGCCGCCGCGGCCAGGACGCTGACGCCCAGGCCGGCCAGCGTCAGGTGGTTGGGGCGGAGATGGAGGCGGTAGAGGGCGTGACCGACCGGGTCGGTCCACCCGCGGAACGTGTCGCGGTAGCGGCTCAGCATGGCAGCGTCAGAGGGGCTGGACGAGGGCCTCCTCGAGCGCCGTCCGCAGGCGCTCGAGGGCGTGCGGGTCCTCGACCCGGCAGCCCCGGCCGTCGTGCACGTAGAAGGTATCGTAGGCCTGGTCGATCTCGGTCGCGATCCGGGCGCTGCCGATGTCGAGCCCGCAGGCCGAGAGGGTCCGGGTGATGAGGTAGAGGAGCCCCAGCCGGTCCGGACACTTCACCTCGACCACCGTGAACGCGTCGCTCAGGGTGTTGTCGATCGAGATCTTGGGGGACCCCGGCGGCGTGGCGGGCAGCCGGCCGCTGGCCCGGCGCCGCTCCAGCAGCGTCTCCACGCGCTCCTCGCCGGTGATCACCGCCCGCAGGGCCGCCAGGGTCCGGGCCCAGTGGGCCGGGGCCGTGACGGCCTCGCCGGTCGGGTCGTTGACCTGGAAGGTGTCGATGGCCACGCCGTCGGCGCGCGTGTGGATCTGGGCCGAGACGATGTTGATGCCGTGCGCGGCCAGGGTGCCGGCGATGAGCGAGAACAGCCCCGGCAGGTCGCGGGTGATGACGACCAGGTCGGAGGAGCCGAGGGCGGGATGGTGGAACAGCTCGGTCACCACGGCCGAGCCCTCCAGCCGCTGCAGCATCCGCAGGTGCTCGGCCATGCGCTGCACGGTGGTGGTGGCCAGGTAGCGGTCGGACATCATGGCCAGGTGGGCCCGGACGGCCTGGAGGGTGACCTCGCTGCGCACCACCGGCGCCAGTCGCTCGGCCAGCTGGGCGCGGTTGGGCCGCTCCACCCGGCCGCCGGTCAGCCGGGCCAGCGTGCGCGCGTAGAGCTCGTGCAGGATGACGGCCTGCCAGGGCGTGAGCACGCCGGGGCCGACCGCCCGCATGTCGGCCCAGGTCAGGAGGTACAGCAGGCGCAGGCGCTGCGCGTCGCCCACCGTGGCCGCGAAGTCGGCGATCGTCTTGGGATCGTCGATGTCCCGGCGCTGGGCGACGTGGGACATCGTCAGGTGGTGGGCGACCAGGAACTCGACCAGGGCCGCGTCGGCGGCCGGCAAGTCCAGGCGCGCGGTCAGCTCGCGGATGAGCGGGATGCCCTTGGCCACGTGCCCGTGCCCCCGGGCCTTGCCGATGTCGTGCAGCAGCATGCCCAGCATCAGGAGCTCGGGCTTCTCCACCTCGCTGAACACCTGGGCCGCGCCCTCGGACTCGGCGGAGTGCCCGGGCGCCAGGGCCTCCAGGTGCTCGACGGCCAGCAGCGAGTGCTGGTCGGCCGAGAACCGGTGATACACGTCGTACTGCACCAGGCACGTGAGCGCGCCGAACTCGGGCAGGTAGCGCCCCAGCACGCCCAGCTCGTGCATCTCGGAGAGCGTCACCGCCACCCGGCCCCAGGCGTGGCAGATGTCCAGGAACAGGTCGCGCACGACCGGCGAGCGCCGGAAGTCCTCGTCGACGACGTCCAGGCAGTCCTCGATGGCGCGCTCCAGCTCCAGCGACAGCTCGCAGCCGAGCCGGTGCAGGTGCCAGAAGACCTTCATGAGCCGGGTCGGCTCGGCGGCCAGGGACCGCGGGTCGCGGTCGGCCAGGTGCAGGCGCCCGTCGATGACGACGAGCCCGTCGGCCAGGGCCTGCTGCCGGTGGCGGCGCTCGGCCCCCGCCCGGCCGGTCAGCGTGTCCTGGCAGCGGGCGATCAGCCGGCGCGACACCCGGTGGATCACGCGGGCGTGCAGGTAGTAGTCGCGCATGAAGCGCTCGACGGCCAGGCTCTGCTCGTCGCCGGCGTAGCCCAGGTTGCGGGCGACCAGCGGCTGCACCTCCCGGGTCAGCACGTCGTTCTTGTGCCCGGAGAGGAAGTGGAGCTCGTTGCGGACGCGCCACAGGAACGTCAGCGCGGCGTCGGTCTGGGCCTGCTCGCGGGCGGTGATGAGCCCCTTGTCGGCCAGCTCGCGCAGCGTGCGGGCGCCGAACTTGGCCGCGGCCAGCCACATGGCGGTGTGCATGTCGCGCAGGCCGCCGGCCGATTCCTTGACGTTGGGCTCCATGACGTAGGGCGAGGCGCCGTGCCGGCGGTAGCGCTGGTCGCGCTCGGCCAGGGTGGCGGTCAGGAACTGCTCGAAGTCGCGCTGGTAGACGTTGGCCTCCAGCACGCGGCGGAACTTCGCGAACAGCCGCCGGTCGCCGGCCAGGAAGCGGGCGGCCTGCATGGAGGTGCGGCTGGGCAGGTCGGTGCGGGCGATGGCCACGCAGTCCTCCAGGGACCGGACGCTGTGACCGATCGGCAGGCCGAGGTCCCACAGCGCGTAGAGCAGCTCCTGGGTCACGCGCTGCACGTACGGCGAGAGCTCGCCGTCGTGGATGACCATCAGGTCCACGTCGGACGACGGGTGCAGCTCGCCCCGCCCGTAGCCGCCCAGCGCGACGACGACGAACGGCGCCGGGGCCAGCGATCCGGCGGCGACGTCGGCGGTGACGAGACGGGTCAGGGACTGCACGACGTCGTCCACCAGCCGGGCCTGGGCCTGCACGGACTCCTGCCCCGACGCGCCGCCGGCGTGCATGACCTTGACGGAGTCGAGCCCCTGGGCGAGGGCCGCGCGGAAGAACTCGAGCCGCAGGCGCCGCCGGTCCTCAGGGCGCTCGGCCTTGGCCTCGGCGCGCCGGGCCCGGCGATACAGCTCGGGCGACATGACGCTGCAGAGCGTAGCAGCGAGGTTCGAATATTGTCAAATCGGACGCGGACTTACTACAATGCGCGAGTGAGAAGGCTCTGGCGTCCCGTCCTCGATCGCATTGCGCCGTACGAGGCCGGCCCGCCGCTGGAGGCCCTGGCCCGGCGGCTGGGGCTGGCCGACCTGATCCGGCTGTCCGCGAACGAGAACCCGCTGGGCCCGTCTCCCCACGTGGTGGAGGCGATCCGCCGCGAGGCCCCCCGCGTGCACCTCTACCCGGACGGCGGCTCCTCGGCGCTCCGCGAGGCGCTGGCGAAGCGGCTCGCCGTCAGCCCCGAGCAGATCGTGGTCGGCAACGGCGCCGACGAGCTGCTGGCCATCATCGGCTGGGCGGCGCTCGAGCCCGGCGACGAGGTCGTGGTGCCGGTGCCGTCCTTCGAGCCCTACACGACCGTCGTCGAGCTGATGGGGGCCCGGCTGGCGGCGAGCCCGCTGGCCGGGTACGAGACCGATCTCGAGGACATGCGCGCCCGCGTCACGCCGGCCACGAAGGCCGTCATCCTCTGCTCGCCGCACAACCCCGCCGGCAGCATCGTGCGGCGCGGCCCGCTCCAGGCGTTCCTGGCCGGGCTGGGCGACGATCCCCCGCTGGTCGTGCTCGACGAGGCCTACCGCGACTTCTGCGACGATCCGGAGTACCCGGACGGCGTCCGGCTGCTGGCGGACCATTCCCGCCTGATCGTCCTGCGCACCTTCTCGAAGATCGCCGGGCTGGCCGGGCTGCGCGTCGGCTACGCCATCGCGGCCCCGGAGACCATCGAGCGCCTCAACCGGGTCCGGGCGCCGTACAACGTGAACCGGCTGGGTCAGGTGGCGGCGCTGGCCGCGCTGGAGGACGACGAGCACCGGCGGCGCACGCGCGAGCTGGTGATCGCCGAGCGCGCGTTCCTCGTCCGGGAGCTGGCCCGCCGCGGCTACCCCGTGCCGCCCTCGCAGGCCAACTTCCTGCTGGTGCCGGTGCGGGGCGCGGCGGCGGCCCGGGAGCGGCTGCTCCGGGCCGGCCTGATCGTCCGCGACGGCGCCGCCGTCGGGTTCCCGGAGCACCTGCGCATCACCGTCGGGGACCGCGCCACGAACGAGCGCGTGCTGGCCGCGCTCGGCCCCGCCGCCTAGGAGCCTGTCCCGGTAAGAGGTGAAAGCATACGCTTACGCCGGGGGGCGTCGGTCGCATGCAGGTGGACGGTAAACATGTTTAGTCACGG
>JBBIIW010000284.1:0-4570 GCA_037446305.1 Candidatus Rokuibacteriota bacterium | reverse complement strand
CGCCCACCCGAGCGGCGGCGGTGGCGCCGGCGCACCATACCGGCGCGCCCTGGAAGATCTCCCTGCGCGCCGCCCGGCCGCCGCGTCCCCGGCTGGCAGCGCGCAGGCCCCGCGCAGGTTTCGCGATCGGCACACGCATTGCTACCGAGCGCCCGTGGCATGCGCCCGGTCGTGCTCGTGATGGACGACGACCAGGAGATGGCCAGCGCCCTCGTCGATCTGCTGGAATTGCACGAATGCGTGGCCGTTCCGGTGCACCACGCCGCGCAGGCGCTGGCCGTGCTGGACGTGCTGCCCGTCGACGTCGTGGTGAGCGACGTCATGATGCCGGGCCTCAGCGGCCTGGACATCCTGGCCGCCGTCAAGCTGCGGAGCCCCGACATCCAGGTGGTGCTGATCACCGGGTACGGATCCCGGGACATCGCGGCGGCCGCCTCCGAGGGGGGCGCCTTCGCCTACCTGGAGAAGCCCCTCGATCTCGATCGTCTCGTGCACACCGTCCAGGCGGCCCGGCAGCGGGCCGAGCAGCTCGCTCGCGCCGGACCGAGCAGGGAGACCGGCGCGACTCGGCGACCCGCCGTCCAGCGGCGTCTGGCCGCGCTGCTCAACGCCGATATCGAGGGGTACAGCCGTCTGATGCGCGCGGACGAGGCGGGCACGGTCGGGCGGCTGACGGCCTGCCGCCGGCTGATCGCCACGCTGGTCACGCAGTACCAGGGCCGCGTCGTGGACGCCGTCGGCGACAACCTGCTCGCCGAGTTCGCCAGTGCGGTGGACGCCGTGCAGTGCGGCGTGGCCATCCAGGGGCAGCTGGCGGCCGAGGACGCGGGACGCGCGCGGGAGGACCGGATCGTGCTGCGGATCGGCATCAATGTCGGCGACGTGCTCGTGGACGGCGGCCGGCTCTACGGCAACGCGATCAACGTCACGGCCCGGCTGCAGTCCCTGGCCGAGGGCGGCGGCATCTGCATCTCGGGCGTGGTCCACGAGTTCGTCAAGGCCAAGCTCGCCCTGAGGTTCGAGCCGATGGGCGCGCACACCTTCAAGAACATCGACGAGCCGGTCAGCGTCTATCGCGTCGGCGTGCCGGCCGGGCGGCCGAAGGGACCGGCCAGAACCACGGCCCTGGCGCCCCGCCTGCTCGGCGAGGGCCCGCTCATCGTCATGAACTGACGGCCCGCCGCGCCGGGGCGCGCCCGCCCGGGCGCCCGGCTTTCTGCTACACTGGCCGGCGTGACCGTGTCCGGCGACATCCTGGTGGAGCGCGACGAGGCGATCGCCACCGTCGTCTTCAACCGGCCCCGGCTCCGCAACGCCATCAGCCTCGCCATGTGGGGGGAGATCGCGCGCGTGACGGGCGAGCTGAGCGGGGACGACGCCGTGCGCGCCATCGTCTTCCGGGGGGCCGGCGTCGAGGCCTTCGCCTCCGGCGCCGACATCTCCGAGTTCAGGGAGAACCGCAAGGACACCCAGACCGCCCTCCGCTACAACGCGCAGACCGAGGCCGCCTACACCGCCATCCGGCGCTGCCCCAAGCCCACCGTGGCCATGATCTTCGGCTACTGCATGGGCGGCGCCATGGCCATCGCCATGGCCTGCGACCTGCGCTTCGCCGCCGAGGGGGCCAAGTTCGGCATCCCGGCCGCGCGCCTGAGCATCATCTACGGTGCGGCCGCCGTCGGGCAGCTCGTGGACCTGGTCGGTCCCGCCTACGCCAAGGACATCCTCTTCTCCGCCCGCACGGTGAGCGACCGGGAGGCCCTGGCCATGGGCCTCATCCAGCGGCTGCTGCCGGCCGGCGAGCTGGAGAAGGCCACCTACGACTACCTGCGCACGGTGGCCGCCAACGCGCCGCTCTCGGTCCGGGGCGCCAAGATCACCGTCGAGAGCTGCCTGGAGGGTCTGACCGAGGAGCACCGCCGGCGCCTGCACGCCCTGGCCCTGGAGGCCTTCGAGAGCGAGGACTACAAGGAGGGCACGCGGGCCTTCCTCGAGAAGCGCCCGCCCAGGTTCCAGGGGCGCTGAGCGCCCCGTGCGGCTGGCGTTCCTGAGCTCCACCCCGGCCAGCGCGCGCGAGGGCAGCGGGACGTTCGTCGCCGTCGCCGGCCTGCTCGAGGGGCTCCGCCGCCTGGGCCACGAGGCGCGCCTGCGGCCGCTCCGGGCGCGCACGCGCTTCCACACGCTCGACCGCTGGCTCTACAACGCCGCGGTGGCCCTCGTCCCGCCCGCCGCCGACGCCGTGGTCGGCGTGGACCTGGACGGTTTCCTGTGGGCCCGCCGCCGCCGCCGCCCGCCCTTCCTCGTCACGCTCAAGGGCATCATCGCCGACGAGCTGAGGCACGAGCAGGGCTGGGTGCGCGTGCTGCTCGGCGTCCAGGCCCGCTGGGAGCGCCTGAACTGCGCGCGGGCCGACCGGGTGGCGGTGCCCAGCCGCTACTCGGCGGCCGTGGCCCGGCAGGTCTACGCGGTGCCCGGCGACCGGCTGGTGGTGGTCCCCGAGCCCGTCGACCTGCGGGCCTGGCGGCGGCTGTTCGCCGCCCTGGCCCGGCCCCGCGCCGCGCGCCCCACGGTGCTGTGCGTGGCGCGGCTCTATCCGCGCAAGCGGGTCGAGGACTTGCTGCGCGCCGCGGCCGTCCTGCGGCGCCGAATCTCCGACCTGGAGGTGCGCATCGTAGGAGAAGGTCCGGAGTCGGCCCGACTCCGCGCCCTGGCCGCCGGGCTGGGCCTGGAGGGCTGCGTGGCGTTCCTCGGCGACGTGACACAGCCGGCGCTGGCCGTAGAATATCTGGGAGCGCACTGCTTCTGCCTGCCCAGCGTGCAGGAAGGCTTCGGCCTCGTCTTCGCCGAGGCCATGGCGGCCGGGCTGCCCATCGTGGCCTGCCGCGCCGCCGCCGTGCCGGAGATCGTCCTCGACGGGCGCGTCGGCCTGCTGGTGCGGCCGCGCGATCCCGACGGGCTCGCCGCGGCGCTGGAGCGGCTGCTCACCGACGAGCGACTGCGGAAGGACCTCGGAGAGGAAGGGAGACATCGCGTGGAGGAGTTCGAGCCCGTCGCCGTGGCCCGGCGCTTCCTGGAGGCGCTGCCGGCGTGACCGCCTGGGCCCGCAGCACGCGGCGGTTCACGTTCGCCGCCGGCCACCGCTACTGGGTGGAGGCGTGGACGCCGGCCGAGAACGAGCGCGCCTTCGGGCGCCTGACCGTGCCCCACGGTCACAACTACACGCTGGACGTGACCGTGCGGGGGCCCATCGACGAGCGCACGGGCATGGTCATCGACCTCGGCGAGCTGAAGCGTCTGGTCACCGAGACGGTGGTGGAGCGCTTCGACCACGCCGACCTCAACGCCGACCCGCTCTTCCGCGGCCGGGTGCCGACCACCGAGAACCTGGCCCTGGCCATCTGGGACCTGCTGGCCGCCAAGCTGGGCGCCGAGCGGCTGTGGCAGGTGCGGGTCTGGGAGGATCCCACGCTCTACGTGGACGTGGGGCCCGACGACCGTGCGGCGCGTTGAGCTCACGCGCGTGTACCACTTCAGCGCCGGCCACCGGCTGGCGGCGCCCGGTCTGGGCGAGGCCGAGAACGCCGCGCTGTACGGCCAGTGCGCCCGGCCGCACGGCCACAACTACTACCTGGAGGTGACGGTGGCGGGCATCCCCGATCCGGCGACCGGCATGGCGGCCGACCTGGCGGCGCTCGACGCGCTCGTGCAGCGCGAGATCCTGGGCCAGGTCGATCACCGGACGCTCGAGCAGGCACCGTGCCTGGCCGGCGTGGTGACGACCGGCGAGGGCCTGGCCCGCGCCTTCTGGGCCCCGCTGGCGGCCGCGCTGCCGCCCGGCACGCTGCGCCGGGTCACGGTGGTGGAGACGGCCAGGAACCGGTTCGAGTACGAGGGCCCGGGCGCGTGAGCGAGGCGCGGACGACCATCGCCGAGCTGGTGCAGCAGCTCCTGAAGGAGCTGGGCGAGGACGTCTACCGGGAGGGGCT
Source organism: Candidatus Rokuibacteriota bacterium (assembly GCA_037446305.1). Taxonomy (GTDB): domain Bacteria; phylum Methylomirabilota; class Methylomirabilia; order Rokubacteriales; family CSP1-6; genus JBBIIW01. Next base: position 584 of record JBBIIW010000284.1, on the reverse strand, counting down.
GGAGCGCACGCCGGAGCGGGTGGAGAAGGCGCTGCGCTTCCTGACCGCCGGCTACCGCATGAACCTGCAGGACGTGATCAACGACGCCCTCTTCGTCGAGGACTACGACGAGATGGTGATCGTCAAGGACATCGACTTCGTCTCCCTCTGCGAGCATCACCTCCTGCCGTTCATCGGCAAGGCGCACGTGGCCTACATGCCGCACCGGCGGATCCTGGGCCTGAGCAAGATCGCCCGCCTGGTCGAGATGTACAGCCGGCGCCTGCAGGTGCAGGAGCGGCTGACGACGCAGATCGCCGGCACCCTGGAGGAGGTGCTGCAGCCCCGCGGGGTGGCCGTGGTGATGGAGGCCATCCACCTCTGCATGGTGATGCGGGGCGTCCAGAAGCAGAACTCGAAGGCCGTGACCTCGGCCATGCTGGGGGCGTTCCGCGACCGCCCCGAGACGCGCGCGGAGTTCATGGCGCTGATCCGGGCGGGTGGGGGGCTCGAGATATGAGCACGCTGGCGGGACAGGTCGCCCTCGTCACCGGCGCCGGCCGCGGCATCGGCCGGGCGGCCGCGCTCGCGCTGGCCCGGGAGGG
>JBBIIW010000283.1:0-4578 GCA_037446305.1 Candidatus Rokuibacteriota bacterium | reverse complement strand
CAGGGGGCGCCGGACGCCCTGGCCGAGTTCGCCGGCGAGTTCGGGACCGTGCCCCTGGCGGAGCGCGCGCTGCACATCCCCGACCGGCGCCGCGCGCTGCTGGCCGGCGCGATCATGGCCGCCGCCATCGCCGCCGCGGCCTTCGGCCTGGCTCCCGCGGCCATCGCCTTCGCCGCCGGCGTGCTGGCCTCGGCGGCGGCGGGGCTCGTCCCGCCCCGCAGGGTCTACGAGGCGGTCGACTGGTCCGTGATCGTGCTGCTGGCCGCCCTGATCCCGGTCGCGGAGGCGATGGCCTCGACGGGCGCGGCCGACCTCGTGGCCACCCTGATGCTCGACACCCTGGCCGGCGGGGGGGCCGTGCTGGCGCTGGGGGTCGTGCTGGTGGCCACCATGGTCCTCTCGGACTTCATGAACAACGCGGCCACCGCGGCGGTGATGTGCCCGATCGCCCTCGGCACGGCCGGCCAGCTCGGCGTCGGCGCCGACGCCTTCCTGATGGCGGTCGCCGTCGGCGCCTCCTGCGCCTTCCTCACGCCGATCGGACACCAGAACAACACCCTCATCCTGGGACCGGGAGGGTTTCGCTTCGGCGACTACTGGCCGCTCGGGCTGCCGCTCGAGATCGTGATCGCTGCGGTGGCGGTGCCGATGCTGCTCCTGGTCTGGCCGCTGTGAGCGGGGCGCGGGGTGCTCACCGTCGTGGTCTTCGTCACGGTCGCGCTGGCGGCGCTGACCTCGTGACCGCGGTCCCGGTCGCCGGCCTGCGCGGGATCCAGTGACCGCGCGACGAAGCGGTCGCCTGGCCCGGGTGCTGGAAGTGCTCGGCGCCGCGAGCCGGCTCGGTCTCACCTCGTTCGGCGGACCGGTCGCGCACCTCGGATATTTCCGTGACGAGTACGTCGTCCGGCGGCGATGGGTGGACGAGGCGCGCTACGCCGACCTGGTCGCGCTCTGCCAGTTCCTGCCGGGGCCGGCCAGCAGCCAGGTGGGCATCGCCATCGGCATCATCCGCGCCGGCCTGGCGGGCGGGCTGGCGGCCTGGCTCGGCTTCACCCTGCCCTCCGCGGTCGCCCTGGTGGCCCTCGCCTACGGCGTCCAGACGATCGAGGCGGCCGCGAGCGGCTGGCTGCACGGCCTGAAGGTCGTCGCAGTGGCGGTGGTGACGCAGGCGGTGTGGGGCATGGGCAAGGCCCTCGCCGCCGACCGGCCGCGGGCGACGCTGGCCGTGCTCGCCGCGCTGGCCATGCTCGGCTCCCGCACCGCGTGGAGCCAGATCCTCGTGATCCTCGGGGCGGGGGTCGTCGGCTGGGCGCTGTTCCGCGGGCCCGGGACCGCCGCCAGACCGGCCGCCGCGGTGCCGGTGAGCCGGACGGCGGCGAGGGCGTCGCTCGCCGTCTTCTTCGCCCTGCTGCTGGGGCTGCCGCTCCTGCGGCAGGTGGCCGGCAGCCCGGCGCTGGCCGTCTTCGACAGCTTCTACCGGGCCGGCTCGCTGGTCTTCGGCGGAGGTCACGTGGTGCTGCCGCTGCTCCAGGCCGAGGTCGTCCCCCCCGGCTGGGTGACCAACGAGGCGTTCATCGCCGGCTACGGCGCGGCCCAGGCCGTCCCCGGCCCGCTCTTCACCTTCGCCGCCTACCTGGGCGCCGTCATGAGCCGGCCGCCGACCGGCTGGCTGGGCGGCGCCTGGGCGCTGCTGGCCGTGTTCCTGCCCTCCTTTCTCCTCGTCGCCGGCGCGCTGCCCTTCTGGGAGTCCCTGCGCGGGCGCGGCGGATTCCAGGCGGCGCTGCAGGGCATCAACGCCGCCGTGGTCGGTCTCCTGCTGGCCGCCCTCTACGACCCCGTCTGGACCAGCGCCATCGCCACCCGGGGCGACTTCGCGCTGGCCCTCGTCGCCTTCGCGCTCCTCGCGTTCTGGCGGCTCCCGCCCTGGCTCGTCGTCGCCGTCGCGGCGGCGGGAGGCGCCGCGCTCGATGCCCTGGCCTGAACGCGGCGATCTGGGGTACCGTTCGGCGCGAAAGGAGCGTGCCATGCCACCGATCGATCCCGTCTGGGCCACCGCCGCCGAGCTCTCCCGCGCCTTCGCCGCCCGCGCGCTCTCGCCCGTGGAGGCGCTCGACGCGCTGCTGGCCCGCATCCAGAAGCGCGACGCGAAGCTCCACGCCTACGTCACGGTCTACGAGGCCGAGGCCCGGCTGGCGGCGGAGGCGGCCGACCGTGCCATCCGCAGCGTTCACCGGGTCGGTCCGCTCCACGGGGTGCCCATCGCGCTCAAGGACCTGGTGGACCTCGAGGGGCGCATCACGATGGGCGGCTCCCGGCACTGGGCCGACCGCGTGTCGCCGGTGACCGCCACGCTGGCCGAGCGCCTGATCGCCGCCGGGATGATCATCATCGGCAAGACCCACACCGTCGAGTTCGCGATGGGGTCGTTCGGCACCAACACGCATCTCGGCACGCCGTGGAACCCCTGGGACCTCGCCGTCCACCGGATGCCCGGCGGCTCCTCGAGCGGCTCCGGCGTGGCGGTGGCCGCCGGCCTGGCGCCCGTGGCCATCGGCACCGACACCGGCGGCTCGGTCCGCCTGCCGGCGGCGTTCTGCGGCACGGTGGGGCTCAAGGTCACGGCCGGGCGGATCAGCACCTGGGGCATCCTGCCGCTGGCCCCCACGCTCGACACCCCGGGGCCGCTGGCCCGCTCGGTCGAGGACGCGGCGCTGATCTTCGGCGTCCTCAACGGGCCCGACCCGCGCGACCCCAGGACGCTGGCGTGGGCGCCGGAGGACCCGCTGCCCGAGCTGCGGCGGGGCGTGGAGGGCCTGCGCCTGGCCGTGCTGCCCGAGGCCGAGCGCCAGGGCGTGGACGGCGAGGTGCTGGCGGCCTACGACGCGGCCGTCGAGACGCTGGGGCGGCTGGGCGCTCGCATCGTCCCGGCGCGGCTGCCCCACCGCTTCAGCGACTACGCGGCGGGCGTGGGCCGCATCATCGGGGCCGAGGGCTACCGCTTCCTCGGCCACCTGGTGGACGACCCGAGCCTGCCTCTCGACCCCCACGTGCGCCCCCGCATCCAGGTGGGCAAGGGCATGTCCGCCCGCGACTACCTGCTCGCGCTCGACGAGCGCGAGCAGCGGCAGCGGGAGTTCCAGGCGGCGATGGCCGGCGTGGACGCGCTGCTGACGCCCACGACCCGGACGGCGGCCATCCCCATCGCCGAGATCGACCAGTCCGGCACCGCCGCCCACTTCACGCGGGCCGGCAACTATCTCGGGCTCTGCGGCCTCGCCGTCCGCAACGGCTTCACGACCGCGGGGCTGCCCACCTCGCTCCAGATCCTCTGCCATCCCGGGCGGGAGAGCCTGGCCCTCCGCATCGGCTGGGCCTTCGAGCAGGCCACCGACTGGGCGGCCCGCCGACCGCCCGAGCCGTGAGGGTGCTCCTGCTGGCCCTGGCGGCGCTGATCCTCGTGCTGGCCGTGGCCATCTTCCTGGCGCATGCCGCCGGCGCCACCTCACACCGCCTTCAGCGCGTCCACCAGGTCCAGGACGGCCTTCTTGCCGTCCGCGAAGTACATCAGCGTGTTGTCGGCGGCGAAGAGCGGGTTGGGGATGCCGGCGAAGCCGGGGCTCAGGCTGCGCTTGATCACGATCACGGTGCGGGCCTTGTCCACGTCCAGGATCGGCATGCCGGCGATCGGCGAGCTCGGATCGGTGCGGGCCAGAGGGTTCACCACGTCGTTGGCGCCGATGACGATGACGGCGTCGGTCTGCCCGAATGACGGGTTGATCTCGTCCATCTCCTTGACCTTCTCGTAGGGGATGTCGGCCTCGGCCAGCAGGACGTTCATGTGCCCCGGCATGCGGCCCGCGACCGGGTGGATGCCGAACTCCACCTCGGCGCCCCGCTCCTCCAGCAGCCGGGCCAGGTCGCGCACGGCGTGCTGGGCCTGCGCCACCGCCATGCCGTAGCCGGGCACGATCACCACCCGCCGGGCCGTCTCCAGCACCATCGCGATCTCCTCGGCGGTGGCGCTCTTGACCTTCCCGGCGTAGACCTCGTCGGCGGCGGCGCCCGTCGCCACCTCGGCCCCCACGCCGCCGAAGAGCACGTTGGCCAGCGAGCGGTTCATGGCCCGGCACATGATCTGGGTGAGGATGATGCCGGAGGCGCCCACCAGGGAACCGGCCACGATCAGCATGTTGTTGTCGAGCACGAAGCCGGTGGCGCAGGCGGCCAGCCCCGAGTACGAGTTGAGCAGCGTGATGACGACCGGCATGTCGGCGCCTCCGATCGGCGCCACGCTGCTCAGTCCGAGAACGCTCGCGACGACGAGCAGGGCCCAGAAGGCGCCCGTGGCCTCGGGCACGGCCACCAGCCAGGCGCCCAGGGCGACCGCCGCCAGCAGGAGCGCGGCGTTGACGGCGCGCTGCCCGGCGAAGAGGAGCGGCCGCCCGCCGATGAGCTCCTCCAGCTTGGCGTAGGCGACCAGGCTCCCCCAGAAGGTCACGGCCCCGATGAGGCCGGCGGCCGCCGTGGCCACCGTGAACTGGGCCGCCGGCGCCCGCCCCTGGGCCAGCTCCTCGAGCA
>JBBIIW010000282.1:0-4609 GCA_037446305.1 Candidatus Rokuibacteriota bacterium | reverse complement strand
GCTCACCCGGCGGGTCGGCCTGGCCGGCCGCGTGCACGTCGTGCAGGGCGACGCCGCTTCCCTGCCCTTCGCCCCCGGGAGCTTCGACGCCTGCCTGAGCCAGGAGGCCTTCCTGCACATCGAGGACAAGGCCGCCGTCCTGCGCGAGTGCCGCCGGGTGCTGCGACCCGGCGGGCGCCTGGCCTTCACCGACTGGATCGCCGGCCCCCGCCTGGACGACGGCGAGCGGGCGCGCCTGCGCGAGTGGATGGCGGCCACCGAGCTGCCCACGCTGCAGGGCTACCGCGACCTCCTGGGCCGGTGCGGCTTCGCCGGCCTGGACGCGGAGGAGATCTCGGACGACTGGCGCCCGATCCTGCGCGCCCGGGCGCAGGCGTACCGCGCGATGCGCGCCGATCTCGTCGCCCGCTTCGGCGAGGCGTGGTACGGCGAGTTCCTCCGGCTGTTCGGGTTCTTCGTGACGCTGGTCGAGGCGGGCAAGCTGCGGGGCGGGCGCTTCAGCGGAACTGCTTGAGCAGCTCCTGCAAGCCGCGCTCGATCTGCCCCGGCGGCACGCCCCGGAGCCCGGCCGGGGGCGCCACCCGGATGGAGGGCGAGGCCGCCGTGCCCGTCACCTTCGCGCGCAGCTCGGCCTGGCGCGTGGAGGCCACCACGTCCAGGTTCAGGGCGCCGGACGCCAGGGCGTAGGTGCCGGCCGCGGCCAGGCGGAGGGCGCGGCCGGCGACGACCAGGTCCTGGGTGCGGACGACGCCGTCGGTGATGGTGTAGGTGGCGGTGATGGAGTCGAACTCCAGCGGCGAGCCGCCCAGCTCCGGGACGTCGCGTCCCAGGATCGAGGAGACGGCGCCGCCGACGCGCGCCAGGCTGCCCAGCAGGGTCAGGGCCTGGGCGCCCACCACGCGGCCCTGGCCGATCTTCACCCGCCCCTGGCCGTCGAGCGTGCGCCAGAGGTCGACCAGGCTGACGGCCAGGCGCCCCGTGAGATCGAGCGGGCCCGTGACCGCGTAGCCCTGGCACAGGAAGTCCACCAGCACCCGCTCGACGGGGACGCCCTGGATCGCCAGGTCGGTGACCTCGACACGCCGCGCGAGGCTCGCGGTCACCGTGCCGGTGAGGCGGCCTCCGGCCGGCGATGCCGTGACCGGACGGCCGACGACCCGGGCGCCGTCGTACGCGGCGTTCACCTTCACCGTTCCCAGGGCCAGCGTGCGGCGGCGGGGCTCGGGGCACTGCGGGCTCGTCCGCGTCACCGTCACGTCGGTCAGCTCCACGTCGCCCGAGGCGCGCGGGCGTCCCACCGTGCCGCCGAGGGTCAGGACGCCCCTGACGCCACCGCCCAGCGCGGGCTCCGGGCCCAGGGCGAGCGCGGCCAGGTCGCCGATGTTGCGGCCCTCGACCGCCAGCCGCCCGCGCAGCGCCGCATCGGTCAGCGCCGGGGCGCCCTCCAGCGCCACGGCGCCCTCCGACAGCCTGAGCTCGAGGTCGCCGGGCTTGACGGTCGCGTCGCCTTCCACCCGGAGCGGCCCGGGCGCGCCGGACAGCGTCAGGTCCAGATCCTCCACGCGGTACCGCGCGGCGCCGCCGGCCCCGCGCGTCTCGTACGTCACGACGCCGTCCGCGATCTTCACCCGCGAGCCGAGGACCGCCGCCGTGCCGGGCCCCGCGCCGCCCCCGCCTCCGGGCCGCGGCGGGGCCGCCGGCCGCTCGGGCTCCCCCGCCCCGAGGCTGGCGATGTTCCACCGGCCCTGCGGCCCCTGCACCAGCGCGATCCTCGGCTCCTGCAGGATGAAGTCGCCCAGCTCCACGCGCAGCCGCAGCAGGGGCCAGAGCCGCAGCCGCACCACGGCCTCGTCCACCGTCAGGAACGCGCCGCCGCCGAAGGCCGGGTCCTCGGCAACCTCCAGGCCGCGCAGCACCACGGACGGCAGGGGCAGGAGGCTCACCGACACCGAGGCGAACCTGACGGGCCGGCGCAGGGCCTGGCTGGCCTGGGTCGCGATCAGCGCCTGGATGCGCGGAGTGTCCACGAGGACGGGAACGGCCAGCAGGGCGCCCAGGACGAGGGCGGCCACCGCCCCCAGGACCACCAGCACCCAGGTCCGCCGCCGCACCCGGTCACGCCGGGACCCGCCGGCGCAGGTCCTTCTTGAGGATCTTGCCGGTCGGGTTCTTGGGCAGCGCCTCGATGAACTCGATGCGCTCCGGCACCTTGTAGGCGGCCAGGGCCTGCCGGCAGAGCGCCTGCAGCTCCGTGGCCGCCACCGGCCGGCCGGGGTTCAGGACGACGAAGGCCGTCACGGCCTCGCCCCGCACGGGGTCGGGGATGCCGACGACGGCAGCCTCCTTGACGGCCGGATGGCGGAACAGCACCTCCTCCACCTCGCGCGGGAACACCTTGAACCCCGCGACGTTGATCATGTCCTTCACGCGGTCGACGATGTAGTAGTAGCCGTCCTGGTCGCGGTAGCCGATGTCGCCCGAGCGCAGCCAGCCGTCGCGGATCGCCTCGGCGGTGGCCTCCGGCTGCCCGTAGTACCCCTTCATGACGTTGGGGCCCTTGATCACGATCTCGCCCAGCTCGCCGTCGGGCACCGGCTGGCCCAGCTCGTCCACGATCCGCATCTCCACGTTCTCGATGGGGGTCCCCACCGAGCCGGGCTTGACCGCGATCTCGTGGTTGTAGGAGGCGAACGGCGAGCACTCGGTGAGCCCGTAGCCCTGGTGGATCCACTGGCCGTACACCTCGTGCCACCGCCGCTCGACGTCCGTCGGCAGCGAGGCGGCCGCCGAGAAGAACAGGCGGACGGAGGCCAGGTCGTGCGGGCCGCCGGCCAGGAAGAGGATGTACATGGTCGGCACCGCGTAGAAGAGCGTGATGCGGTGGCGGGCGATGGCGGCCAGGAACTGGTCGGGCACGAAGCGCTCCTGGAGCACGAGCAGGCCGCCCGCCGCCACGAGCGCGTTCATGATGAAGTTCTGCCCGAAGCAGTGGAACATGGGCAGCGCGCACAGCCCCCGGTCGTCCGCCGTCAGGTGGAGGTGGTGGACGGTGGCGTAGGCGTTGGAGACGACGTTGCCGTGGGTGAGCATCACCCCCTTCGGCCGCCCGGTGGTGGCCGAGGTGTAGAGGATGGCCGCCGTCTCGTCGCGGTCGCGGTCCAGCGCGCGGAGCGGCTTGCCGCCCAGCGACGCCAGGTCCCGGGCGTCCAGCCGGTGGCGCACGCTGGGCAGGGCGTCGGGCGGCGGCAGCTGCGCCGCCACCGGCGGCGCGGTGACGATGGCGCTGGCCGCGGCGTCGTTGACGATGTAGCGGATCTCCTCCCCGGCATAGGTCACGTTCAGCGACAGCGGCACCAGCCCCGCCTTCTGGGCGGCGTAGTAGGCGAGGACGAACTCGGGGCTGTTGGGCAGGTGCAGGCCGATGCGCTGGCCCGGCGTCAACCCCAGCCCGGCCAGCCCGCCGGCCAGCGTGGAGGCCTGGGCGTCCAGCTCGCCGTAGGTCCAGCAGCGGTCGCCGAAGATCAGCGCCGGGCGGTCCCGGTAGTGGAACGCCGCCCGCTCCAGGAGCTCGGCGACGTTCACGGGATGAGCAGCACCTTGCCGGTCGTCCGCCGGCCCTCCAGCGCGCGGTGGGCCTCCGCGGCATCCTTGAGCGGGAACTCGATCTCGGTGCGCACCCGCAGCCGGCCGTCCCGGATCCACCCCAGGACCTCGCCGGCCCGCTGCACGAGCTCCTCCCGGGTGGCCGTGTAGTGGAACAGGCTGGGCCGCGTGAGGAACAGCGAGCCCTTCTGGTTCAGCACCTGGGGATCGAAGGCGCCCACCGGCCCGCTCGACTGCCCGTAGAGGACCATCATCCCGCGCAGCGCCAGGCAGTTGAGGCCCTTCTCGAACGTCGTTTTGCCCACGGAGTCGTAGACGACCTGCAGGCCCCGGCCGCCGGTGAGGCGCTTGACCTCCGCCTCGAAGTCCTGCGTCGTGTAGAGGATGACGTCGTGAGCGCCGGCCTCGCGAGCCAGCCTGGCCTTGTCCTCCGTGGACACGGTCCCGATCACCCGGGCGCCCCGCATCCGCGCGATCTGCACGAGGAGCAGCCCCACCCCGCCGGCCGCCGCGTGGACCAGACAGGTGTCGCCCGGCTTGAGCGGGTACGTGGTGCAGGCCAGGTAGTGGGCGGTCATGCCCTGCAGCATGGCGGCCGCGCCCTGGCGGGGGCTGACGCCGTCCGGCAGCACCACCAGCCGCTGCGCCGGCACCGCGGCGTACTCCGCGTAGGCGCCCGGCACGCCCGTGTAGGCGACTTTGTCCCCCACCTTCACCTCGGTCACGCCGGGCCCGACCGCCGTGACCGTCCCCCCCGCCTCCAGCCCCACGGTGAAGGGCGTCTCGGCCTTGTAGAGCCCGCTGCGATAGTAGACGTCGATGTAGTTGAGTCCGGCCGCCTCGACCCGGACGATGGCCTCGCCGGCCTTCGGCGACGGTTCGGGGACGTCCTCGTAACGGAGGGCCTCGGGACCTCCGGGCGCGTGGACGCGAACGGCTTTCATCGCGCGACCTCCTGATCGTCGATGATGTGGGGGGAACGCCGTGCGGATTATACACCCCGGCT
>JBBIIW010000281.1:0-4613 GCA_037446305.1 Candidatus Rokuibacteriota bacterium | reverse complement strand
ACGGCCGAGCGGGCGGCGGCCACGGTCTCGGCCAGGCGGGCCTCGTTCCGGGACCGGGCGGCGTCGAGCAGGGCGACGCCCGCGACCACCCACGCCAGGGCCAGTCCCGTCAACACCAGGACCAGCCGCGCGAGCGGGCGCCGGGAGCCGCGTCCGCTCAGCGGCGCTCCCCGACCCGGTGCAGCTTGAGCAGGTTGGTCGTGCCTGTGACCCACATCGGCGAGCCGGAGATGATCACGAGCACGTCGTTCATGCGGACGGAGCCGTCGCCGAGCAGCGTCGCCTCCACCTCCTCGATCATCTCGTCCGTCGTCTCCACCTTGCGGATCAGGCGGGAGGACACGCCCCAGGACAGGGCCAGGCGGCGCTGCACCTCGACGAAGGGCGTCAGGGCGATGATGGGCACGTCGGGGCGCTCCTGGGAGATCAGCCGGGCCGAGAAGCCCGACTGCGTGAAGGCCACGATGGCCCGCGCCTCGAGGGCATGGGCGGCATTGGCGGCGGCATCCGAGATGGCCTCCGGGAAGCCGACCCCCACGCGCTCCTGGCGGCGGCGCCGGCGCGTCTCGTCCTGCAGCACGGCCTGCTCGGCCCGCGCCGCCACCCGGGCCATCACCTCCACCGCCTCCACCGGGTAGCGCCCGGAGGCCGTCTCGGCGGAGAGCATGATGGCGTCGGCGCCGTCGAAGATCGCGGTGGAGACGTCGGAGACCTCGGCTCGGGTCGGGCGCAGGTGGGTCACCATCGACTCCAGCATCTGGGTGGCCACGATCACCGGCACCTTGGCCGCCCGCGCCTGGCGGATGACCTCCTTCTGGATGTGCGGCACCTCCTCCAGCGGTACGTCCACCCCCAGGTCGCCCCGGGCCACCATGACGGCGTCCACCATGGTCAGGATGCCGGGCAGGTTGGCCAGCACCTCCTGGCGCTCCAGCTTGGCCACGATGGGCAGGTCGGCCCCCTGCTCGCGCAGGAAGCGCCGGACCTCGCCGATGTCCGCCGCCGAGCGCACGAAGGAGACGGCGACGAAGTCGATGCCGTGCTGGATGCCGAACCGGAGATCCTCCCGGTCCTTGTCGGTCAGGCAGGACGCCGGCAGCGGGACGTTGGGCAGCGAGATGCCCTTGTGGTCGCTGATCCGGCCGCCGGCCACCACCCGGGTGCGCACCTCGTCCTCGGCAACCTCCTCGACGACGAGCTGGATGAGGCCGTCGTCCATCCAGATGCGGTCGCCCGGCTTGACCTGGCGCAGGTACTCGGGGTGCGTCACCGAGGCGCGCTCCGCGGTGCCCGACACCCGCCGGGCGGTGAGCGTGAACGGCTTGCCCGGCTCGAGGTCCACACGCCCGCCGCCTCCGTCGCCGAAGGTGCCCAGCCGGATCTTGGGGCCCTGCAGGTCCTGCAGGATGGCGATGGGGCGTCCCCACCGCTCCTCGCGGGCCCGGATGAGACGGATCACCTCGGCGTGCTCGGCGTGACTGCCGTGGGAGAAGTTGAGTCGGGCCACGTCCATGCCGGCCGCCACCAGCCGGTCGAGGACCTCGGGGCTCGACGAGGCGGGGCCGATCGTGCAGACGATCTTCGTCCGGCGCATCGTCATGCGGCCAGCACCCGTTCCAGGAAGAGCCCGGTGTGGGACCGCTCGGCCAGCGCCGCCACCTGCTCGGGCGTGCCGGTGGCGACCACCCAGCCGCCGTCGTCGCCCCCCTCCGGGCCCAGGTCGATGACCCAGTCGGCGGTCTTGATGACGTCCAGGTTGTGCTCGATGATCACCACCGTGTTGCCCTGATCCACCAGCCGGTTCAGCACGTCCAGCAGGCGCTGGATGTCGGCGAAGTGCAGCCCGGTGGTCGGCTCGTCCAGGATGTAGAGGGTGCGGCCGGTGGCTCGCCGGCTGAGCTCGGTGGCCAGCTTGACCCGCTGGGCCTCGCCGCCGGAGAGCGTGGTGGCCGACTGGCCGAGCCGGATGTAGTCGAGCCCCACGTCGTCGAGCGTCTGGAGCTTCTGCCGGATGACCGGCACCGCGTCGAAGAAGGCCAGCGCCTCCCGCACCGTCATGTCCAGCACGTCGGCGATGGACTTGCCCCGGTAGCGGACGTCCAGCGTCTCGCGGTTGTACCGCCGGCCCTTGCAGACGTCGCAGGTGACGTAGACGTCGGGCAGGAAGTGCATCTCGATCTTCACCAGCCCGTCGCCCTGGCAGGCCTCGCACCGCCCCCCCTTGACGTTGAAGGAGAACCGGCCCGGCTGGTAGCCGCGCATGCGGGCCTCGGGCGTGCGGGCGAACAGCGTGCGGATGAACGTGAAGACGCCCGTGTAGGTGGCGGGGTTGGAGCGCGGCGTGCGGCCGATGGGCGTCTGGTCGATGTCCACGACCTTGTCCAGGTGCTGGGCGCCCTCGATGCGGTCGTGGAGACCCGGGCGCTCCTGGGCCCGGTGGAGCATCTGGGCCAGGGCCCGGTACAGGATGTCGTTGACGAGCGTGGACTTGCCGGAGCCCGACACGCCGGTGACGCAGGTGAAGGTCCCGAGAGGGATCTGCACCGCCATCCCCTTGAGGTTGTGCTCGCGGGGGTTGTGGATCGTCAGCGTCTGCCCGTGGCCCCGGCGGCGCCGCCGCGGGACCGGGATCCGGAGGGCGCCGGACAGGTAGCGCCCGGTGAGCGAGGCCGGGTTGGCCATGACCTCGTCGGGCGTGCCCAGCGCCACCACGTGCCCGCCCAGCTCGCCGGCGCCCGGCCCCAGGTCCACGACGAAGTCGGCCGAGCGGATGGTCTCCTCGTCGTGCTCCACCACCAGCACCGTGTTGCCCAGGTCCCGCAGGCGCTTGAGCGTGTCGAGCAGGCGGCGGTTGTCGCGCTGGTGCAGGCCGATGGACGGCTCGTCCAGGATGTAGAGGACGCCCACCAGGCTGGAGCCGATCTGGGTGGCCAGCCGGATGCGCTGGCCCTCGCCGCCCGAGAGCGTCCCGGCCGGGCGGTCGAGCGCCAGGTAGTCGAGCCCGACGTCGCGCAGGAAGCCCAGCCGCTCGCGGATCTCCTTGAGGACCCGGCGGGCGATCGCGGCCTCGCGCTCGGAGAGCGTCAGCGTGTCGAAGAACCGGGCCGCGTCCTTGATCGTGAGCCGGACCACGTCGGCGATCGAGCGGCCGGCGATCTTGAGGCCCAGCGACTCCGGGCGGAGCCGGGAGCCGCCGCAGGCCGGACACGGCCGCTCGGCCATGAACGGCTCGATCTCCCGGCGCGCGTCCTCGGACTCGGTCTCCCGGTAGCGCCGCTCCAGGAGCTTGACCACGCCCTCGAAGCCGCCCTCGCGGTCGCCGTGCAGGATCAGGTCGCGCACGCCCTTCTTCAGGGCCTTCCACGGCGTGTCGAGGGAGAACCGGTGCCGCCGGGCCAGCACGGCCAGCGTCTGCTTGAAGTACGGCGACTCCCGGCCGGCCCAGGGCGCCAGGGCCCCGCCGGTCAGCGAGCGCTCGGCGTTGGGGACCAGGCGCTCGGGATCGATCTCCCACCGGCTGCCCAGCCCCGCGCAGGCCTCGCAGGCGCCGTACGGACTGTTGAACGAGAACATCCGGGGCGAGATCTCGGGCAGCGAGATGCCGCACTCGGCGCACGCCAGCCGCTCCGAGAAGACGAAGCGGTGGATCGGGGGTGACCCCCGGCCTGTCGACCCCTCCCCGCTCGCCCGATCCCCGACCGCGCTCGCCGTCGCCTGCTCCACTACAGCGACGCCGTCGGCCAGGCGCAGGGCCGTCTCCAGCGAGTCGGCCAGCCGGGCCTGCACGGTGTCGCGCACGACCAGGCGGTCCACCACCACCTCGATGGTGTGCTTGCGGTTCCGGTCCAGCTCGATCTCCTCGGCCAGCTCGCGCACGACGCCGTTGACGCGGACGCGCGTGTAGCCCTGCCGCGCGAGGTCGAAGAACAGCTTCCGGTACTCGCCCTTGCGGCCCCGGACGACCGGGGCCAGGACCAGGAGGCGGGTGCCCGGGGCCAGGCCCAGCACGCGGTCCACCATCTGCTGGACGGTCTGGGCGGCGATGACGCGGCCGCAGCGCGGGCAGTGCGGGACGCCGACGCGGGCGAAGAGCACCCGGAGGTAGTCGTAGATCTCGGTGACGGTGCCGACCGTCGAGCGGGGGTTGCGGGAGGTCGTCTTCTGCTCGATGGCGATGGCGGGCGACAGTCCCTCGATGGAGTCCACCTCCGGCTTCTCCATCTGCTCCAGGAACTGCCGGGCGTAGGCCGACAGCGACTCCACGTAGCGGCGCTGCCCCTCGGCGTAGATGGTGTCGAAGGCCAGCGAGGACTTGCCCGACCCGCTCAGCCCGGTGATGACGACGAGCTGATCGCGGGGAATCTCGAGGTCGATGTTCTTGAGGTTGTGTTCCCGGGCCCCACGGATGACGATGCGATCGCTCGCCATACCCCGCCTATCATATCAGCCCGATCGCGACGAGCGGGCGTGCCGGGCGTTCACTGCTGCGCGGCGACGAGCCGGCCGGCGGTCCAGCCGAGCGGGACGGCCAGCAGCGCCGGATAGTCGGCGAGCACGGGGACGACGGCCGCCACGCGCGGCGCCGCCAGCGCGAGCCCGACGAAGGCCGCCCC
>JBBIIW010000280.1:0-4614 GCA_037446305.1 Candidatus Rokuibacteriota bacterium | reverse complement strand
CCCCGCCCCCCGCCGCTTCCCGGCCGAGCACCCTGTCACGCCGGACGGCCGGACTGACACCGCCCGCCGGGCGGCCCGCTGCAAGTCCACGCCGTCGCGCGGGGCCCACCGGCGCCCGGCCTGGCCTGGGGCTTGCTCCGGGCGGAGGGGGGCGCGGCCATGAGGGCAGGGACCGGCCGGTCGGGAGTCGTCGAGCCCGCAGCCCCGCGCGCGGGCGGCGACACCCTCGGCCGCCTGTGGCGCGACGTCCTGAGCGCCGGCGAGACCCTGCGGGGTCGCCCCCGGCTCCGGCTCCTGGCGCAGTCGGCGGTGGCGACGGTCCTGGCCGTGCTCGTAGTCGCGGCCGCCGTCGCGCTGCTGGATGAAGCCGGCCCGCTGGACAGCCTGGAGCGCCCTCCGGTCGGGCCCGACCACTGGCGGGCCCCGGGCCCCCGCGCCTTCCCGCCCCTGCCGGCCACGGTCGGCGCCATCACCGCGCCCGACGAGCTGGCGTACTTCCGCGAGCTGCTGGGCACGCTCGAGGCCGGCATCGCCAACCGCGTCAACGTCGACGCGGCGCTGCAAGGCCGGCGGCCGCCCGAGGTGTACCGCGGCGTGCTGGAGGCCTACCGCCAGCGGCAGGAAGGCGTCCTGCGGGCGCTCCGGACGCAGGCGGTGCCGCGGCGGCTGGCCGACTTTCACGCCCACGTGGTCGCCGCCACCGAGCAGCAGCTGGCCTTCTACGCCGCCTTCGCCGAGGCCAAGGCCGGCGATCCGGGCCTGACGCTGGCCCGGATGCTCGGCCACCCCGCGCTCCGGCGCACCAGCCAGGAGCTGCTGGCCGCCTACGGCGTCGTCCGCCGGCTCTATCCGGCCCTCGACCGCCAGGCGCACGAGGCCATCACCGCGCGCCTGTTCTGGTTCACGATCATCTGACCGCGGTTGCGGGCCCTTCGACGGCGGCGCTATGCTGGGCCGCCATGGCCTTCGTCTCCGTCGCGCGCGCCGCCGAGGTCCCCGCGGGGCGCGGCGTGCTGGTCGAGCGGGACGGCCGGGCGTGCGCCGTCTTCAACGCCGGCGGCGGCCGCTTCTACGCCTGCAGCGCCGTCTGCCCGCACGAGGAGGGACCGCTGGCCGACGGCTGGCTGGAGGGCGAGGCCGTGGTCTGTCCCTGGCACGGGTACGACTTCGATCTGGCGACCGGGCGCTGTCGCGTGGACGACGACATGGCCGTGGCCGTCTACCCGGTCCGGGTCGTGAACGGCGAGGTGGAGGTGGATCTGGGATGACGGGGCCGGTCAGCCTGTACGTGGACCCGGCCGACCGCCCGTGGGTCGAGCGGCGGCCGGGCATCCAGTGGAAGGTCCTGTGGGAGGAGGGCGATCGCCGGGCGGTGCTGATGCGCTACGCGCCGGGCGCCACCATCCCGCGGCACCGGCACCTGGGCGACGAGCACATCTGGGTGCTCCAGGGCAGCGTCACCGACGACACCGGCACCTGCGGCGCCGGCGCCTACGCGCGGCGCCCGCCCGGCTGCGTGCACGCGGTGACCAGTCGCGACGGCGCGCTCGTGCTCGCCATCATGTCCGGCCCGACGGAGCCATGTTAGGCTCCAGGGCATGGCGGACCGCGCGGTGCCGCACGTGCGGAAGTTCCTCGGCCAGCGCCTGCGCGCGCTCCGCAAGCAGCGCGGGTTGAGCCAGGAGCGGCTGGGCGCCCTGTCGGGCCTCAGCGGGAAGTTCATCGGCGAGGTCGAGCGCGGCGAGAAGTCCATCTCGGTGGACAGCCTCTACCACGTGGCCGAAGCGCTGGGCGTGCCGCTGCGCCTGCTCACCGACGTGGCGGCCGGCCGGCGGGCGACGATGCCCAGCGAGGAGGCCGAGAAGATCTTCGCGCTGGTCGCCGGGCACCGGCGGCCGGCGGAGGTCCGCAAGGCGCACCAGGTGCTGCGGGCGATGCTGGGGGGCCGCTGAGCCCCCGTCCCTCCCCTCCTTCCCATCAGGTCACTCGAGGTGTGCGGACATGACGGCGGATCACGTGTGGCTCGGGCTGGGCCTGCTGGGGCAGGCGCTCTTCTCGGCGCGGTTCCTCGTGCAGTGGATCGCCACCGAGCGCCGGCGCCAGAGCGTCGTGCCCCGGGAGTTCTGGTACCTGTCGGTGGGGGGCGGCCTGATGCTGTTGCTCTATGCCATCCACCGGCTGGACCCGGTCTTCATCGTGGGGCAGGCGGCAGGGCTGCTGGTGTACAGCCGCAATCTCTACTTCCTCCATCGCGGCGGCGGGGAGCCGGCGCGGGCCTGACACGCTACAATAGCCTCCTTTGAAAGGAGAGGACATGTCCACCGTGAACTGGGCTCGCTGCCACACCCGTCCCGTGCTCATGATCCCGGGCCCGACGGAGCTGCCCCCGCCCGTCATCCAGGCCCTCAACCAGCCGCCCGGCATCCAGTACGACCGGTCCTTCGACGAGGGCGTGCTCGAGCCCACGACGCTGGCCCTGCGCGACGTCTTCCAGACCCGCCACGAGGTGATCCTGATGCCCGGGTCCGGGCGCACCGCGCTGGAGGCGGGCGCGCTGAGCGTCATCGAGCCGGGCGACCGCGTGCTGGTCGTCTCGGCCGGGCAGTTCGGGGTCCTGATGCGGGAGATCATGAACCGCGCCGGCGCCGAGTGGACGGAGTTCCCGGTGGAGCTGGGGCGGCCCCTCGATCTCGCCCGCCTGGCCGGCGAGGCCGAGCGCCTGAGGCCCAGGGCCATCACGCTGGTGCACAACGAGACGTCCACCGGCACCACCTACCCGGCGGCCGAGGTCGGCGAGATCGCCCGCCGGGTGGGGGCCCTGTTCCTGCTCGACACCGTCTCCTCGCTCGCCGGCCTCGACGTGCGGACCGACGAGTGGGGCGTGGACCTCAACATGACAGGCTCTCAGAAGTGCCTGGCCGCCCCGCTGGGCCTGGCGCTGGTGGCCGTGAGCCCGCGTGCCTGGCAGGTCATGGAACGGCGGCGCCGGCCCGCCACCTCCTGGGCCTACGACCTGCTGCGCTGGAAGCAGCACTGGATCCCGGTCTCGCGCGGGGGCCAGGTGCCCGACGGCTCGCCCCGCCGCCAGCCGGTCTCGATCCCCACCCACCTGACGGCCGCCATGCAGGCCGCCGTCCAGCTCATCGCCGAAGAAGGACTGAGCCACCGTATCCGCCGCCACGAGATCGCCGCCGGCGCCCTGCGGGCGGGGGTGCAGGCCATGGGGCTCGAGATGTTCCCGGATCCGTCCGTCTGGTCCAACACCGTCTCCTCCATCCGCGCGCCCAGAGACGTGGACCCGGCGGCCGTCGTCGCCCGCATGCGGGATCAGTACGGCATCCTGATCGGCACCGGCCTGGACCGGCTGCGGACCTCGACGCTGCGCATCGGCCACATGGGGATCACCGCCAGCCCCCAGTACGTGCTGCCGACCCTCGGCGCCCTGGAGCTGACCCTCCGCGACCTGGGCCACAAGTGCGAGCCCGGCGCGGGGGTGGCGGCGGCGCAGCAGGCCTTCGCCGACGCCGCCTGAGCGGATGGCCGAGCCGCTCATCGTCGTGCCCGACGACTTCCCCTCGGTGTTCGAGGGGACCCCGGCCCACCAGCGGGCCCGCGCGCTGGGAGAGGTCCGGGTCTACACCGCGCGGGGGGCCGAGGAGGAAACCGAGCTCATCCGCCGCCTCGACCGGGCCCGGGTGGCCATCAACATCCGCGCCCACGCCCGGTTCACGGAGGCGGTGTTCGCAGCCTGCCCGAATCTGCGGATGGTCTCCATCTGGGGGACCGGCACCGACAACGTGGACCTGGACGCCGCCGGCCGCCACGGCGTGACCGTCACCAACACTCCGGGCGTCAACGCGCGGGCGGTCGCCGAGCACACCCTGGCCCTGATGCTGGCCGCCGCCCGCAAGATCCCCCGCATCGACCGCGAGATGCGCGAGGGCCGCTGGCCCCGCGAGATGCTCATGCAGCTCCTGGGCAAGACGCTGGGCGTCTTCGGGGTGGGCACGATCGGCTCCCGCGTCGTGGAGCTGGGCCGGGCCATCGGCATGTCGGTCATGGCCTGGAGCCTGCGAGGCGCCGCGGACCGGATCGCCGCGCTGGGGGCGCGCCCGGCGGCCAAGGAGGAGATCCTCCGGGAAGCCGATGTGGTGTCCCTGCACCTCCGCCTGATCCCGGAGACCCGGGGCTTCCTGGGCCGCAAGGAGCTGGCCCTGATGAAGCGGACGGCCCTCCTCGTCAACACGGCCCGGGGCGCGCTCGTCGAGCGCGAGGCGCTCCTCGACGCGCTCCAGGCCGGCAAGATCGCCGGGGCGGCGCTCGATGTCTTCCACGACGAGCCGACGCGCCCCGGCGATCCCCTGCTCCGCCTGGACAACGTGGTGCTGTCCCCGCACAACGCCGGCCAGACGCCGGAGGTCATCCGCGACGGGCTGCTGAGGGCCGTGGAGAACGTGGAGCGCTTCCTCCAGGGCCGGCCCACCGACGTGGTGGTGGCGCCGCTGCGCTGATCAGGGGCCGGCCGACCGGGACGGGCCGACCCCCGCCCGGGCGCCGGCCTCGTCGAGCGATTGGGCATCAACGTCCGGGTTTGGCAGCCAGTCCGGCAGGCCG
>JBBIIW010000279.1:0-4625 GCA_037446305.1 Candidatus Rokuibacteriota bacterium | reverse complement strand
GTGGCCGGGCCGCCGGCGGCGTCCGCGCCCGGCTCGCCGGCGGGATGCGGCCGGGGAGCCCCGGCGAAGAAGGTGCGCCAGAACCCGGAGGACACGGGGCGCGGCTCCAGCCCGAGGAGCGCCCGGGCGTCGAACCGGTGACGGGCCCGGTAGGCGAAGCTGTAGAAGGCCGCGATGCTGCGTGGCGTGGCGTCGCCGTTGACGAGGATGTCGAGGGCCAGGTGCATGAGCGCGCCCATCACGTAGCCGGCCAGCGGCAGGGCGTCGAGCCACCAGGCGGCGGCGATCAGGAGCGCGAACAGCTCGTAGGAGTGCAGGACCAGGACCGTGCGGCGCATCCGGCCCTCGATGTAGTACCGGAGAAAGGCGCCCGGCCGCAGGTTCCGCTGGCCGTCGAAGAGCACGTAGTCCACGGCGTGGTCCACGTCGATCAGGAAGCCGCCGGCCGCGATGCCGCCGGCCAGGGCCAGGGTCTGGGCGGCGGGCAGGTCGCGGGTCAGGCTCATCGAGACGGCGCAGAAGGCGGCGGTGGTGAGCAGGTGTCCCCCGGGGCTCATGCCTGGTGCCCATGGCAAGCACCGTGCCTGACGGGCGGCGCGGGCCGCCGACGGGAGACGGCGCCGGATTCTGTCCAGCGATGGCAGGGAGTTCGGCGACCGCCCGGCGCCGGGAGCGCGGGCCGGCCGCCGGTGGCAATCTGTCGCGCGATCACCAGAATGGTATACTCCGCAGTCGGGCCTGCTCGTCAGGAGGAACGTGTTTGTCCAGCTACGTGCCGGTGCTGATCTTCGCCGTCCTCATCGTGGCCTTCGGGGTGGTCTCGCTCGGGGTGGCCCGGCTGCTGCGGCCCTCCCGGCCGGACCCCGTGAAGCTCATGAACTACGAGTGCGGGGCCGAGCCCATCGGCTCGGCCTGGGTGCAGTTCCCGGCGGGATTCTACCTGGTCGCCCTGCTGTTCATCGTCTTCGACACCCTGGCCGTTTTCCTGTTTCCCTGGGCGCTCATCCTGCGCTCGGCCGGCCCGACGGCCTTCTGGGTGGTGGCCGGCTTCGTGGGCATCCTGGGTCTCGGCTGGCTCTACGCCTACCGCGAGGGAGTGCTGGAGTGGCGGTGAAGGCGCCCACCCCCCAGGTACCCCCGCCGGTCTGGGGCGACATCAAGGACCTCCAGGAGTGGGAGAAGTACCGGCAGGAGCGGCCGGACGGCGACCGGACGTCCCAGGCCCTGGCCCAGATCGCCGATGCCATCCACCACCTGCCGGGCGGCTGGATCGTGGTCACCTCGACCGAGAAGATCTTCAACTGGGCCCGCAGTTCCTCCATCTGGCCGGTGACGTTCGGGCTGGCCTGCTGCGCCATCGAGATGATGGCCACCTTCGCCTCGCGCTTCGACGTCGAGCGCTTCGGCATGGTGCCGTGGGCGTCGCCCCGGCACTCCGACCTGATGATCGTCTCCGGCACGGTGACCATCAAGATGGCGCCGATGCTGCGCCGCATCTACGACCAGATGCCCGACCCCAAGTGGGTCGTCTCCATGGGCTCGTGCGCGAACTCCGGGGGGCCCTTCCGCCACGGCTACCACGTGGTGAAGGGCGTCGACCGGGTCGTCCCCGTGGACGTCTACGTGCCCGGCTGTCCGCCGACGCCCGACTCGCTGATGTACGGACTGTTGACGCTGCAGGAGCAGGTCGCGGAGTTCCAGAAGACCGGCCGCAGACCCGAGCCCTCCCCGGCCACGGAAAGCTGAGCCGCGCGTGGCGCCCACCGAGGCAGTGTCGCGTATCGGGGAGAGGTTTGGCGTCCAGCCGGCGCTGGACGGCCGGACGGTGACGGTCACCGTGCCGGCCGAGCGCTGGCAGGAGCTGGGCGCGATGGTCAAGACGGAGCTCGGCTGCCGGTACTTCAACTGGCTGAGCGCGGTGGACTGGAAGGCCGAGGGGCTCGAGGTGGTGTGCCGGGTCGAGGACGTCGAGGGGGGGCTGGCGGTCCTGATGAAGACGCGCCTGGCGCCGGGACAGACCGCGTGCCCGACCCTGACCGGCCTCTGGCGCGGGGCGGACTGGATGGAGCGGGAGTGCTACGACATGTTCGGGGTCGTCTTCACCGGCCATCCCGACCTGCGCCGCATCCTGCTGCCCGACGACTGGGAGGGGCACCCGCTGCGCAAGGACTACGCCGTCGACACGGCTCACCCGCCGTACCGCTGAGGAGCTGCCGATGATCTACGAGCTGCGCACGTACACGCTGGTGCCGGGCAAGCAGGGCGAGTACCTCAAGCTCAACGCCGAGACGGGCCGCAAGGTGCGGGGCGACCGCTACGGCAAGTTCGAGGGCGGCTGGACGACCGAGTTCGGCACGCTGAACCAGTACGTGCACCTCTGGAGCTATCCCTCGCTGGACGAGCGCCAGCGCCTGCGGGCCGAGCTGGCGAAGAACGACGAGTGGACCCGGGGCTACCTGCCCCAGATCCGCCCGCTGATCCTGGCCCAGGAGACCAAGATCATGACGGCCGTGCTGCCGCTGCAGCCGCCGGCCGACAGCGGCAACGTGTACGAGCTGCGCTGGTACCGCACGCACACCGGCAAGGCGCCGGAGTGGCTCGAGCACTTCAAGGCGGTCATGCCGACCCGCGAGAAGTACATGCGGCGGGTCGGGCTCTGGCAGACGGAGCTGGGGCCCCTCAACGAGGTCGTCCACCTGTGGGTGTTCAAGGACCTCAACGACCGGGCGGCGTCGCGGGCCCGCCTGGCGCAGGACCCGGCCTGGCAGACGTTCCTGGCCGCCTCGGTCCCCCTGCTGGCGCACATGCAGGCCGTCGTGCTGGTGCCCACGCCGGCCTCCCCGATGACATGACGGACCCGCGGACCGGCGCCACGGTCGGGCGCCCGCCGGCCCCGCCGGCGGCGAGGACGGTCGTCGAGGTCGGCTACGGGGGCAACGAGCGGCTCATGATGAACATGGGGCCGCAGCACCCCTCCGCCCACGGCGTCTTCCGGGCCATCCTCACGCTGGAGGGCGAGACCGTCGTGGCCGTGGACGCCGTCATCGGCTACCTCCACCGCTGCCACGAGAAGCTGGGCGAGAGCCTCACCTACGTGCAGTACCCGACCATCGCCTCCAAGACCGACTACGTGTCGGCGATGACCGCCGAGCTGGCCTACGTCTCGGCCGCCGAGCGGCTGGGGAAGATCGAGGTGCCCAGGCGGGCCCAGTACCTGCGGGTGCTGGTGGCCGAGCTGCAGCGGATCGCCTCCCACTGCCTCTGGCTGGGCACCTGGTGCATGGACATGGGCGGCGCCCTGGGCGGCGGGGCCACCATCTTCCTGTACTGCATGCGCGAGCGGGAGATGATCCTCGACCTCTTCGAGGCGCTCACCGGCGCGCGCCTGCTGTACGGCTTCCACCAGGTCGGCGGCACGCGCTACGACCTGCCGGCCGGCTGGGCCGCGCGGTGCCGGGCGACGGTGGACCAGATCGAGCAGCGCATCGGCGAGTACGAGGCCATGCTGGAGGACAACGCCTTCTTCCTGGTCCGCACCCAGGGCGTGGGCGTCATCTCCCGCGAGCTGGCGCTCGAGCTGGGCGTCTCCGGCCCCCTGATCCGGGGCTCGGGCATCGCCTACGACGTCCGCCGGGCCGAGCCCTACTCGTCGTACGAGGACTTCGACTTCATCGTGCCGGTGGAGACGGCCGGCGACTGCTACGCGCGATACC
The DNA here is from genome assembly GCA_037446305.1 of Candidatus Rokuibacteriota bacterium. GTDB lineage: Bacteria > Methylomirabilota > Methylomirabilia > Rokubacteriales > CSP1-6 > JBBIIW01. The sequence goes on along the minus strand of JBBIIW010000279.1, from coordinate 912 downwards.
GGGTGCGGATGCAGGAGTTCCGGCAGTCCATCCGCATCGTCCGCCAGGCGCTCGACGGCCTGCCGGAGGGGCCCATCGCCTCCCGGCCGGGCGTGAAGTCGGTCGGGCAGGTGCGCCTGCCCAGGGGCGAGGCCTACGCCCGGGTGGAAGGCGCGCGGGGGGAGATCGGCTTCTACCTGATCGCGGACGGCGGCCCCAAGCCGTACCGCATGAAGGTGCGGGGGGCGTCCTTCTCGAACCTGGCCGTGCTGCCCCACATCATCCCCGGCCACAAGGTGGCCGACGTGGTGGCCATCATGGGCTCGGTGGACCCGGTGTTCGGCGAGGTGGACCGGTGAGCCTCCCGCCCGCGGTGCGGGACGCCCTGGCCGCCTTCATCCTCCTCAACGCCATCATCCTGGTGGTCACCTATCTCACGCTCCTGGAGCGCAAGTTCGCCGCCCGCATGCAGTCGCGCATCGGGCCCTACTACGTCGGCTGGCCGCACGGCTGGCTGCAGCCGATCGCCGACGCCCTCAAGCTCATGCTCAAGGAGGACGTGGTGCCGCGCGTGGCCGACCGCTGGGTCTACAACCTGGCCCCGGTCGTCTTCCTGGTGCCGTGCCTGCTGATCTTCGCCACCATTCCCTTCGCGCCCGGGCTCGGCCTGGCCGACCTGAACATCGGCGTGCTCTTCTTCCTGGCCGTCTCGGCGCTGGAGATCGTGGGCCTGTTCATGGGCGGCTGGGGATCGAACAACAAGTACGCCCTGCTCAGCGCCATGCGGGCGGTCAACCAGATCATCTCCTACGACCTGCCCTTCATCTTCGCGGCGCTGGTGCCCGTGCTGCTGGCCGGCTCGATGCAGCTGTCCGCCATCGTCGGCGCCCAGGCGGGGCTGCTGGGCTGGTTCGTCTTCTACCCCGTCATCGG
>JBBIIW010000278.1:0-4643 GCA_037446305.1 Candidatus Rokuibacteriota bacterium | reverse complement strand
CTCCCGCGCCGGGGCCAGGCCGGGGTGCTCGATGCGGGCGATCTCCAGGGCCCCGCGGGCCAGGTCGAGGTCGGGGTCGGCGGCCCGGACGGTCTGGCAGAACGCCCGGAGCGCCGGATCCATCAGCAGCCCGGCGCGTGGTGGATGCCGGCCGTCGCCAGCGCCGCGCGCTGCAGCTCCTCGGCCAGCTCCAGCGTCCGCTGCGCCGCCCGGCGGGCCGCCGCCTGCGCCTCGTCGGTCGTGGCCAGGCGCAGCAGGAGCGTCCGCCCCAGCTCGTGGTGGTGGCGCTCGTCCGGCTCGATGACGTCCCGGTAGAGGGCCGCCGTCTCGCGGTCCCCGGCCGCCTCGCAGAAGGCGATGAACTGCCGGTTCTTGACGATGGCGATGGCCTCCCGCGTGAACTGGCCGGCGGCCACGCGCTCCACCGTCGTCTGCAGGGTGGCCAGGTAGTCGAACAGGGCGCCGTAGCCCCGGGCCAGCGGATCGAAGCCGCGGGGGTCGAAGCCCAGCGCGCGCAGGCGCTCGGCGACCAGCCGGTAGTGCCTGGCCTCGTCGCCCACCTGCCGGGCCAGGGCCAGCTTCACCTCGAGGTCGTCGGTGGTGACCAGCCACCGCGCCGCGATCTCGGTGGCCTCGATCTCGTTCTTGAGCGCGACCTTGAGGAGGTTGACGACGTTCAGCTCGCCTTCCACCTCCGGCCTGAGCGTCGCGTCGGGCGCCAGGCGCCCCAGGAGGAGCGCGGTCTCGGCGCCCAGCGCGCGGACGAACTCCTCGGCCGTCACGACGCCACGCCCTGGCGCAGCAGCGAGGGCAGCTGCGCGGTCAGCGTCTCCTTGGTCACCACGCGGTGACAGCGGCCGTGCCAGCGCTGGGTGTGCCCGGCCAGGGCGTGCGTGGTGTAGCCGAGCACCGGGACCGCCGCCGCCCCGGCGGCGGCCAGGATGCGGTCGTGATCGAGATCGGCGGTGAGATCGAGCAGGACGAGCCGCGGCCGGCCGCCGAGCGCGGCCTCCACGTCCTCGGCGGTCCTGACCACCGCCACCGGGACGCCCGTCAGGCGCCCCGTCTCCCGGATGCGGGCCACGAAGAACAGGTCCTTCACCACGGCCAGAACCTCGGGCGCCGCGGCCTCGCCGGCGCTTGGGGGGCGCCCGGAGCCTGCCATGCCCGCGCCGCTCGCGGGCGCCACGGCTTCGCCGGGGCGACCGCGTGGGGGGTTTGGGGGGCGCCCGGAGCCCCCCATGTAATCAATCCCCCTGCTCACGGATGCCCAGCCAGTGCTTCTGCCACTCCGCGATGTGCGACAGCGTCGAGAGGTCGCGCATGCGGTCCAGGTAGACGATTCCGTCCAGGTGGTCGGTCTCGTGCTGGACGACGCGGGCGAAGAAGTCCTTGGCCAGCGTGCCCTGCGGCCGTCCGTCCCGGTCCACGTACTCCAGGCGCACCGCGGTGTAGCGCGGGACGAGCCCCCGCATGTCAGGCACGGACAGGCAGCCCTCCCACCCGTCCTCCATCTCCTCCGTGGCCGGCGTGACCACGGGGTTGATCAGGACGGTCAGCGGGATGTGGGGCGCGTCGGGGTACCGCGGGTTGCCCTGGACCTCGATCACGGCGATGCGCAGCAGGGTGTGCACCTGGTTGGCCGCCAGCCCTGCCCCGTCGTACTCCCGCATCGTCTCGATCATGTCGTCGATGAAGCGCTGGGTCTCCGGGGCGCGGACCTCCTCCGCCGCCAGCGGGCGGGCCTTCTGCCGCAGCACGGGATGGCCGAGCCGCGCGACCTTCAGGATGGCCATGACGCGAAAAATTGTAGCACGCCGCGCGAGGCGGCTCGCGCGGCGCGCCCGCCGCCGCTACTTCTTGTCCTCGACGCGGCCCACGCGCCTGACGCCCTCGGCCAGCCGCCGGGCGTCGGCCTCGAAGAACGCGCGGAACTCCTGGCCCTGCTTGAACGCGATGGGCGTCTTCAGCTTCTCCATCGCCGCCTTGAAGTCGGGGTCGGCCACGGCCTCCCGGAGCGCGCCCTCCAGCCGGGCCACCACCGGCGGCGGCGTGCCGGCCGGCGCGAAGAGCCCGGCCCAGATGTAGAACTCGGCCCCCGGGTAGCCGAGCTCCTTGAACGTGGGCACGTCGGGCAGCGCCGGGTGGCGCGAGTCCCCCCACGAGGCCAGCGGGCGGAGCTTGCCGGCCTGGATGTGGGCGATGACCGCGGCCGGGCCCGAGGCCAGCGCGTCCACGTGCCCGCCCAGGATGGCGGTGATGGCCGGGCCGGCGCCGGGCGTGGGCAGGTGGCGCATCGTGATCCCGGCCGCGTGCGAGAGCAGCTCCATGGCCATGTGCAGCGTGCCGTAGATGCCGGACGACGAGTAGGAGATCTGGCCCGGCCGCCGGCGCGCGTCCTCGATGAACTCCTTCGCCGTCTTCCACGGGCTCTCGGCCCGCACCACGAGGATCGTGGGGTCGGCCGAGATCAGGGCCAGCGGCACGAACTGGTCCACGGTGAAGGCCGGCTTGCGGTCGAAGAGGCTTGTCGGCCTCGGGGATGATCGAGATGGACGAGAGGGCCAGCAGCAGCGTGTAGCCGTCGGGCCTGCTGTTGGCCACGTAGGCCATGCCCACCGCACCGGCGGCGCCGGTCTTGTTCACCACGCCGACCGGGTTCTTGAGCACCTTCTCCAGCGCCGCGGCCACCGGACGCGCGGTGAGGTCGGCCACCCCGCCGGGCGGAAACGGGGCCACGATCGTGATCGGACGCGACGGGTAGGGCTCCTGGGCCAGGGCGCCGGGCGCCGGGGCCAGGGCCAGCGTCAGGGCGACGGCGAGGACGGCGGCGAGCGAGCGACTCATAGCTCTTCTCCTTTTTCGGCCAGCGCCAGCCGCGCGCGCCAGCCCACGGCGCGGGTGACCAGGGGCCGGAGGCTGAACAGCACCAGCGCGAGCCCGGCGGCCAGCAGGGTGGCCGCGATGGGGCGGGTGACGAACACGGCGTACTGTCCGTCCGACATGGCCAGCGACTGCCGCAGGGCCAGCTCGACCATCGGGGCCAGCACCAGCCCCAGGACGATGGGCGCCGTCTCGAATTCCAGCTTGCGCAGCCCGTAGCCGAGCAGGCCCATGGCCAGCATGATCCAGACGTCCACCACGCTGCCGTTCACGGCGTAGACGCCGAGCACGCAGAACATCAGGATGCCGGGGTAGAGGAGCGGGTACGGCACCCAAAGGAGGTTCACGAACAGCCCCACCAGGGGCAGGTTCAGGATGAGCAGGACCACGTTGCCCACGTACATCGAGGCGATGAAGCCCCAGAACAGCGCCGGCTGCTGCTGGATCAGGAGCGGGCCGGGCGACACCCCGTGCACCATCATGGCCGCCATCATGACGGCCGGGATGGGGCCCGAGGGCACGCCCAGGGCCAGCATGGGGACGAACGCGCCGGAGGTGGCGGCGTTGTTGGCCGACTCCGGCCCCGCCACGCCCGCCACCGCCCCCCGGCCGAACTCCTCGGGCCGGCGCGACAGCCGCCGCTCCAGCGCGTAGGAGACGAAGGAAGAGATGATGTGGGCGGAGCCGGGGATGATGCCGATCACGAAGCCCAGCAGCGTCCCCCGCGCGATGGGCCAGCCCGCCAGCCGCCATTCGTCCCGCGACGGCAGCAGCTCGCGCAGCCGCGGCTTGATGACCTCGGGCGGCCGGGCCTGGCCGGCCGTCAGGAGGATCTCGGAGAGCCCGAACAGCCCCACGGCGGCCGGCACCACGCCGATGCCGTCGCCCAGCTCCACGACGCCGTAGACGAACCGGAAGTAGCCCGACATCACGTCGATGCCGACCGTGCCGACCAGGAGCCCCAGGGCGGCCATGGCCAGCGACTTCAGCATCGAGCCGCTCGACATGTAGGCCAGCACCAGGAGCCCCAGCACCAGCAGCGCGAAGTACTCCGGAGGGCCGAAGCGCAGGGCGAAGGCGGCCAGCGGCGGCGCCAGGACCATGAGGGCCACGACGCTGATGGTGCCGGCCACGTAGGAGCCGACGGCGGCGATGGCCAGGGCCGCGCCCGCCCGGCCCTTGCGGGCCATGGCATAGCCGTCGATGCACGTCATGACGGAGGCGGCCTCGCCGGGAATGCGCATCAGGATCGACGTCGTGGAGCCCCCGTACATGGCGCCGTAGTAGATGCCGGCCAGCATCACGATGGCCCGCGTGGCGTCGAGCCCGAAGGTGGCCGGCAGCAGCAGGCTGATGCCGGCCAGCGGCCCCACCCCGGGCAGGACGCCGACCACGGTCCCGATCAGGCAGCCGGCGAAGGCGTAGAGCAGCACCGAGGGCGCCAGCGCCACCGAGAACCCGCCCGCCAGGTTGCCCAGCGTCTCGGCCACGCCGGTGCCTACAGGCCCAGGGGGCCGCGGGGCAGCTGGACCCGCAGCAGCGTGTCGAAGAGGAAGAAGGAGCCGGCGGCCAGGCCGGCGGCAACGACCAGCGTGGTCACGACGCCGCGCCGCTCGACGACGCCGAGCAGGAAGACGAGCATCACGCCCACGGTGAGCCGGTAGCCGAGCCGCTCCAGCGCCAGGGCGGCGAACACGCCGGCCGCCAGGATCGCCGCCGCGTGGCGCCATTCCGGCCAGTCCGCCGCCCGGAGCCGCCGG
>JBBIIW010000277.1:0-4645 GCA_037446305.1 Candidatus Rokuibacteriota bacterium | reverse complement strand
GCCCGGCCACCGGCGCCGGGCGCCCGCGTCCCGCATGGCCCCCGCGCGCGGGCGCGTGCTAGACTGGCGCAGGGATGCGGGTCCTGGTCGTCGAGGACGAGGCCGACCTCAGCGCCGTCTTCCGCGACTTCCTGATCGAGCTGGGGCACGAACCGCTGATCGTCCGCAGCGCGGAGGCGGCCCTGGCCCGGCTCGAGCACGAGCGCCCCGACGCGGTGATCCTGGACATCAATCTGCCCGGCCTCAGCGGGCTGGATTTCCTGCAGCTGGGGCCCGTCCGCGAGTCCGGGCTCCCCGTCGTCGTCGTCTCCGGGATGGCCAGCGAGAGCCAGGCGCGCGAGTGCCTCCGCCTGGGCGCCTTCGATTTCCTGCGCAAGCCGGTGGCCTTCGAGCGGCTGGGCGAGGTCATGGCCACGCTCGAGCCCCACGCCCTGCACCGCCAGCTCTCCACGGTGGGCCGCGGGCCCGAGCGCCGGCGGGCCACGCGCGTGCAGGTCATCTTCCCGGTCCGCATCGTCGAGTACCACGGCACCGAGTGGCAGGGCTGGGCCTCCGACGTGAGCGCCTTCGGGATCCGGGTCCGGGGCGAGGCCCGGCTCCGGCAGGGTGACGCCGTGAAGCTCCATTTCGCCCTGCCCGACGGGGGCCCGCCGCTCCGGGTGACGTCGCTGGTCCTGAGGCCCGAGCGGGACGGCCACGCCTTCTACTTCGTCAACCTCACCGCCGAGGACTTCGAGCGCCTGGGCGAGTTCACCCGCCGGCACCTGCTGATTTAGCGACGCGCGGCTGCCACGGCATCGACCGGCGGGAGCGCCGGCGAGGCCGGGGCTCGAGGCCGCGGGGTCAGGCGGAGTCGCCGAGGGCGGCCAGGGCGGCGGCGCGGTCGCCCCGCTCCAGGGCGGCGACCACGTCGGCGGCCAGCGCCACGGCGCGCGGCTCCTGCTCGGGCCCCGCCAGCACCAGCGCGCGGTAGCGGGCCGCCAGGCGGGTGGCGACCTCGGCGTCGTGTCCGGCCTGCGCCTCCAGGGCGTCGGCGCGCAGCACGCGCTCCAGCAGGTCCTCGACCAGCCCCGTCAGGCGCCGGCGCACCTCGCCGTAGCCCTTCACCAGCTGCGCCGCGCGGGCCACCTCGACGGCCAGCGCGCGATCCCGATCCAGGCAGCGCCGCACCGCGCTCAGCCAGCGCTCCATCCGCGCGTGCTCGGCACGGGCCCGGTACGAGACGGGCCGCCATCGCTTGAGGCGGGCCAGGAGCCACAGCCGCAGGAATCCCAGCACCGTCGTCGTCTTCACGTGCTGCCCGAAGGTGGGGCGCCCGTGAGGCCACCGCCGCTCGGCCCACCGGGCCAGCGGGGCCACCAGGCGGTGGGGCAGCACGCCGTACAGCTCGTCCAGGTCCGGCTTGAGATAGTCGGTGACGACGATCTCGGCGTCGCCGGCCCGCGCCTCCCGGCGGATGCGCTCGAAGCGGCTGGCCCGGGTCTTCAGGTCCGCCACCCTGATGCCGTCCTCGTAGGTCATCCAGAGCGCCAGGGACCGCGCGACGTGCGCGACCAGCTCCGGGTCGCCGCCGGGGCCGACGAAGGGCGCGAGGCGGCGGAGGTAGAGCTGGGCGTAGGCCGGGTCCTGGTAGTCCACGAGCCGGGCGAGCGCCTCGGCGACGAGCGGCCGGAGCGGCGCCGGCATCGGCTCGAGGGCGCCGGCGAAGCCGGGCGCGGAACGGAGCGGGCGCTTGCCGTCGGGAGCCCCGAGCGCCGGCCGCTGGGTGGCCAGCTGCGTCCCGACCTCGAAGCCCCGGAGGTTGGCATCCACCTGCACGCCCTTGGCCCGGATGGCCTGCCGGTAGGCCTCGGCCGGGATGGGCAGCACCTGGCTGCCGGCCAGCGCGCCCAGCAGCACCGCGTTCACCTCCGTGCCGTGCTCGCGGGCGACGGCCAGGGCGTCGAAGGCGATCAGGGCGCGCGAGAAGGCCCGGGCCGCCGATTCCAGATCCTCGGCCGGGTAGCGGGCGTCGCCCGTCGGCATCTTCTCGTGAATGGAGTAGAGGCGGTGCGTGGAGGCGATGATCGTCGTGCGCTCCGGCGAGGGGAAGCCCTGCTCGACGGCCCGGCCCACCTCCATGAACTCGGGCGCCAGCAGCACGTCCAGGGCGCCGGGGACCGGGTAGAGCGAGAACGCGGGCGGGCTCTCGCCCTCGAAGATCTCCACGTAGTAGGTCGTGGAGCCCGTGCGCTGCGCGACGCCCGGGATCGACGTGCCGTGCGCGAGGTGCCCGGCGGCGACGGCCGCGTCCACCAGCCACTCGGCCAGCACCCCGCCCCCCTGCCCGCCGACAGCCGGGATGAGGATCGTGTGCAGGCGGCCGTCGCTCACGCGGTGGCCAGGCGGGCGATGACCGCCCGCCGCATGCGGCCCAGCAGGCGGCGCCAGCGGGACGGATTGTGGATGACCCGGACCTCGTAGAAGGACGGGCAGAGGACCGCCGCGTGCGCGACCTCCCCGCACACGCCGCACCCCACGCAGGTGTCGTCCACGGACGCGACCGGATCGTCGCGCAGCGGGTCCGGGCTCGGGCGGAGGGTCAGCGAGGGACAGCCGTTGAGCCGCATGCAGGAGTGGTCGCCGGTGCAGACGTCGGGATCGACGCCGAAGCGGGGCTGCACCACCTGCCGGCCGGCGGCGACCAGCTGCCGGCGGCGCGGCCGCTCCCGGCGCTGCCGCTCGAGCTGGCACTCGCCCCGGGCCACGATGACCTTCAGCCCCTCGTCCCGGGTGGTCAGCGCCTCGCGCAGCGTGCCGAGCAGCGCGGGGATCCGGTAGGCGTTCACGGTCCGGATCCAGCGCACGCCCACCCCTCGCAGGGCCTCCTGGATCGTCATGCCGGTCGGCTGGCGCCGCGCGTTGGTCCCGGTGGACGGCACGTGGTGCTGGCCGGTGGCCGCGGCATAGCCATTGTCGAGGATGACGAGCACCGAGTCCTGCTGGTTGAACACAGCGCTGGCCACGCCGTTGTTGAGCCCGTTGTGCCAGAAGCCGCCGTCGCCCATGACCGAGATGACCCGCTTGGCGAAGTTGGGCGCCACGGCGCCGGCCGAGGCCAGCCCCATGCCGTAGCCGAGGACGGAATGACCCACGTTGAAGGGCGCCTGGGTGGAGAAGGTGCTGCAGCCGATGTCGTGGGCCACGTGGGTGTCGCCCACCGCCGGCTCCCGCTCGCGCAGGATCTTCATGGCGCTGAACACCGGGCGCTCCGGGCAGCCGGTGCAGAAGGTCGGGGGCCGCTTGGCCACCGGGCGCGGCAGCACGCGGCGGATGCCTTCCTGGTGCCCGACCAGCCGCCGGTAGCGCTCGCCCACCTCGCCGGGCGAGACCACCTCCAGCGGCGCGCCCTCGAGGAAGCGCGTCAGCCCCCGCAGCACCAGCTGGGGCACGTACTCGCCGTGGGGCGAGAGCAGGTCCTTGCCGTGGATCTCCACGTCCAGTCGCGCCTCGTGGGCCAGCGCCTTCAGCTCCTGCTCCAGGTAGTTCGGCATGCCCTCCTCGAGGACCAGGACCTGGCGCTTGCCGCGCAGGAACGCCAGCAGCTCCTCGGGCACCGTGGGGTGCAGCACGTTGAGCACGAGCAGCGGCACCGGCGTGCGGCCCTGCAGGTCGGCCAGCCCGAGCAGGTGCAGGCCGCGGACGGTCGTGTTCCAGAGGCCGCCCTGCATGACGAGCCCGATCCGGCTCTCCGAACCCGGGTGGTGCTCGTTCAGGCCCCGCTCGACGATGTAGCGGCGGGCCGCCGGCAGCCGCCGCTCGAACTTCTGCGCCTCCATGGCGTAGGTGGCCGGCGGCAGGTTGATCCGGTCCAGGCTGAAGCTGGGCGCCCCCAGCGGCGTGAGCATGCTGATCGCCGGGCGCACGTTGTCCCGGCAGACGAGCTGGCCCCGCATGTGGCAGGCCCGGATGCGGATCGAGAAGAACACCGGCTCGTGGCAGGCCTCGCTCAGCCCGAAGCCCTCCTCCACGAATCGCGCGAACGAGGGCAGGCTGTTGCGGGGGTCGATGAGCGGGATGCTCGACTTCAGCGCCGCCGAGTGCGTCCGCTCCTGCAGGATGGACGCCCCCTCGCCGTAGTCCTCGCCGATGACGACCAGGGCGCCGCCGATGACGCCGGCCGAGGCCACGTGGGAGAGCGCGTCGGAGGCGACGTTGGTCCCCACCACCGACTTCCAGGTGACGGCGCCCCGCATGGGGTAGTTGATGGAGGCGCCCAGCAGCGCGGCGGCCGCCGCCTCGCTGCCCGACTGCTCGAAGTAGATCCCGAGCGGCCGGAGCAGCGGCTCGTCGGCGTCGGCCAGGACGTCCAGGAGGTGGGACACGGGCGCGCCGGGGTACCCCCCGACGTAGCTGATGCCCGACTGCAGCAGGGCCTTGGTGATGGCGAGGATGCCCTCGCCGCGCAGGACCTGGCCCGCCCCGTACCCGAGCTGCTTGACGTCCTCGGCGAAGGTTCGCTCGCCCATGGGCTCCTCGCGGCTCCCGCCCGGCGCCCGCTCGGGCGCCGGCCTGTCGGCCACATTGTGGCACAGGGGCGGGAGGATGGCGACGGCGGGAGCCCGCGGGCCCGGTCCCTGGCCGGCGCCGGCCGGGCTCCCCGGCC
>JBBIIW010000276.1:0-4652 GCA_037446305.1 Candidatus Rokuibacteriota bacterium | reverse complement strand
CTATCCGCGGCGGTGGCACGGGGGCGATGGCTCCCCGCCTGCGCGCTGGCCGCACCGGCCGCGGCTTCACCCGCCGTCCCCGGCGGGACGGCGCGGCGGGCGCCTCCATCCTACCGCGGCGGGCGACCGGCCGTCCGGATCAGATCGGCTCGACGGCCACCATGTTGGAGTGGAAGGCCGGCCCGCCGCCCATGTCCGTCACGTCGTCACGGGTCAGCACGTTCACGCCGCGGCCGCCGGGGTGGAAGCGGTGCCACCAGATCCCCTCCATCACCACCACGCCCGGCCGCGTGGCCTCGGTCACCACGGCCCGGAACTCGGCGCTGCCCCGCGCGCTGCGCACGCGCACGCGCCCGCCGTCGACGATGCCCCGGGCCCGGGCGTCGGCCGGGGCGATCAGCACCGTCGGGGCGCCCTGCCGCGCGCGCAGCCGCGCGGACTGGCTGAAGGAGGAGTTCAGGAAGAACCGGTTGGGCGGCACGATGCCCTGCAGGGGATAGCGAGCCGCCACCTCCGCATTGTCCGGCCCCTCCCGGAGCGGCACGTAGGTGGGCAGCGGCGGGTACCCCCGGCGCGCCAGTCGCTCGGAGTAGAACTCGACCTTGCCCGACTCCGTCGGGGCCCCGTCGGCGAACGGCCGGTAGGGGCGGGGCAGGGCGAGCCGCACGGACCCCTCGGCCGCCAGCCGCTCGTACGTGATGCCGGCCGTGGAGCCGTCGCCCGTGGCCAGCAGCGCGCGGATCAGCATCTCCGGCGTCCTGGCGTAGTGGGCCTCGGCCACGCCCAGCGCCCGGGCCAGCCGCCCGAACACCTCCCAGTTCGAGCGCGCCTCGCCGGGCGGCGGCAGCACCGGGCGGGCCAGCTGCAGGTGGAAGTGGCCGTAGGAGCGGTAGAGGTCCTCGTGCTCCAGCGACATCGTGGCCGGCAGCACCAGGTCCGCGTAGTGCGCGGTGTCCGTCATCACCTGCTCGTGCACGACCGTGAACAGGTCCTCGCGGGCCAGGCCCTGCAGGACCAGCGTCTGGTTCGGGCAGACGGCGGCCGGGTTGGAGTTGTAGACGTAGAGCGCCCGCACCGGCGGCGTCAGGGCCGGGTCGGTCAGCGCCCGCCCCAGGTGGATCATGTTGATCGTCCGCGGCGCGGGCGAGGGCAGCAGATCGGGACGTTCGAGCACCCGCAGGTCCAGGCCGAAGGCCCCGGCCGAGGACAGCAGGGCGCCGCCGTGCGGGTCGGCATAGGCGCCCGTCAGCGCCGGCAGGCAGGCGATGGTCCGGCAGGCCATGCCGCCGTTCTCGTGCCGCGAGAGGCCGATGCCCACCCGGATGAACGCTCGCGGCCCCGCCCCGTAGCGGCGGGCGAAGGCGACGATCCGGCCGGCCTCGATCCCCGTCACGGCCGCCACCCGCTCGGGCGGGTAGGCCTTGACGTGCTCGGCCAGCCGCTCGTACCCGACCGTGGCCCGCGCGATGTAGTCCGCGTCCACGCGGCCCTCGCCGATCAGCACGTGCATGACGCCGAGGGCCAGCGCCGCGTCCGTGCCCGGCCGCACCATGAGGTGCTCGTCGGCCTCGGCCGCCGTCGGCGTCCGGTAGGGATCGATGGCGACGACGTGGGCCCCCGCCCGCCGGGCCTGCTTCACGAGCGTCATGACGTTGATGGAGGTGTAGGCGGCGTTGATCCCCCACAGCACGACCAGGTCCGCGCCCACCATCTGCTCGGAGTCGTTGCCCGTCACCGCCCCCACCGTGGCCGCCCAGCCGGCGTAGGCGGTGGAGATGCAGATCGTGCGCTCCAGCCGGCTGGCCCCCAGCGCGTGGAACAGCGGGTGACCGGCGTAGTACTGCACCTGGCCCATGGTGCCGGCGTACGAGAAGGGCAGGATCGCCTCCGCCCCGTGGCGCGCGATGATGGCCCGCCAGCGGGCGGCGATCTCGGCGATGGCCTCGTCCCAGCCGATCCGCGCGAAGCGCCCCTCGCCCTTGACGCCCACCCGCCGGAGCGGGTGAAGGACGCGGAGCGGCGAGTGGACGCGCTCGGCGTAGGCTCGCACCTTGCCGCAGATGACGCCCTGCGTGAAGGGGTGCCCGGGATCGCCCGTCACCGTGACCAGGCGGCCGCCCTCGGCCGTCACCAGGAGCGCGCAGGCGGAGGGGCAGTCGTGCGGACACACGGAGCGCATCGCGACAACGGTATCATGACGGCCGTGTTCCAGGCGCTGCGCCGGCTGCACCCGTTCCAGACGCCGGAGGCGCAGCGCCTGGCCCTGCTCTTCGGGATCGTCTACTTCGCCCAGGGCATGTGGTACCTGCCCAACCAGACGATCACCATCGTCTTCAAGGACGCCGGCCTCAGCGCCGGCCAGGTGGCCACCTTCTTCTCGATCACCGTCGTCCCCTGGCTCGTCAAGCCCCTCTACGGCCTCGTCTCCGATGTCTTCCCGCTCTGGGGCCGCCGCCGCAAGAGCTACCTGGTGCTCACCTCGGGGCTGGCCGCGCTGTGCGCCGCCGTGCTGGCCCTGAGCGGGACCTCCGCCTACTGGACGCTGGCCGTCCTCTTCACGGCCATGGGCCTGGGCCTGGCCTTCACCGACGTGCTGGTGGACGCGCTCATGGTGGAGAACGGCCGCCCCCGCGGCCTGACGGGCGCGTTCCAGGCGGTGCAGTGGGCGGCGATCTACACGGCCAGTATCCTGGTCGGGCTCCTCGGCGGCTGGCTGGCCGAGCACCGGGCGCTGGCCGCGGCCTTCGGGATCGCCACCGGCTTCCCGCTGGTCTCCCTCGTCCTGGCCACGCTGTTCATCCAGGAGGCGCCCGCGCCCGCCGACCGGGCGGCCGTCGCCGCCGCCTGGCGGGACATCCGGGAGGCGCTCGGCGAGCGGGAGGTCTGGGTGGTGGCCGGCTTCATCCTGTTCTTCACCTTCAGCCCGTCCTTCGGGCCGGCCCTCCTCTACTACCAGACCGACCAGCTCGGGTTCAGCCAGCAGTTCATCGGCGTCCTGCTGGCGATCGCCGCCGGCGCGGCGGTGGTCGGCGCCGTCATCTACGCGCCGCTGTCCCGGCGGGTGCCGCTCAGGCGGCTCGTCGTCCTGGCCATCGCCATCGCCACCACCGGCACCCTGGCCTACCTGCTCTATCGCGGCCGGGTCTCGGCCATCGCCATCGACACGATCTTCGGCTGCGTGGGGATGATCACCCAGCTGGCCTTCCTGGACCTGGCGGCCAAGGCCTGTCCGCGCCGGGTCGAGGCCACCTTCTTCGCCCTCCTGATGTCCGTCTACAACGGCGGGACGCAGCTCTCGCAGGTCACCGGCGGCTACCTCTACGACTGGTTGGGCTACACGCCCCTGGTGCTGATCTCGGCCTCGATGACGGCGCTGGCCCTGCTGCTGGTGCCGCTGGTGCCCATCGAGCGCCTCGAGGCCCGGGCTCGCGCGCAGGCGGGCGAGCCCTGACCGGCCGGGCCATCGTGGAGGCAGGCGGTGGACCGGGAGGGCGCCGGGGCGTCTAATCGGTGAGCGCGCGGTAGATCTCGACCTCGACCGGCCGCGCCACCAGGTCCTGCCGCCGGGCCTGGAAGGCCTTCAGGTGCGCCGCCTGGCGGTGGTGCTCGAAGGCCTCGCGGCTCCGGTACTGCTCGTAGAACAGGAACACCACCGGCTCCTGCAGGGAGCGATGCGGCCGGTACACCAGGCAGTCGGCCTCGTGCCTCCGGACCGCCTCGACCTGCTGGAGGAGCATGGCCTCCAGCTCGTCCTCCCTGCCGGGCTTCGGGTAGATCTTCGCCACCACGGTGATCACCTCAGGCATCGCTGTCCTCCTCGCGGGGGGCGGTGGCGGCGGCGTGCGCCCGCCGCAGCCACCGCAGCGCGGCCCCCAGCATCGAGGGCCCCTCGACGTTCAGCTCGACCCAGCCGCCGCCGGCGAACCGGCGGTGCGGCCGCACGCCGGGCGTGGCCAGCGCGCGGCGCTGGTCGGCGGGTGTCAGGCGGATCCAGAGGTCGCGGTCCTTCTCGCGGACCGGAAAGCACGCGAACAGCCGGTCGCCCACGAAGTAGCCCCAGCGCCCGAACATCGGGGTGATGCGCACGCCCGGCCAGCCGCCGAGCGCCTCGTTGAGGCGCCGGGCCAGGCCGGTGCCGCCGCGGGCCAGGGCCCGGCGAGTCTTGCGGCCACGGCCCGCCCCCCGGGGACCGCGGCCTATGGCCAGACCTGCGTGTAGGCGAACCGTGCCCGCTCGCTCACCCCGCCGAAGTGCCTGTCGTACTCGGCGACGAGGGTCTTGAAGTGATCGGAGGCCATGAACCGGCGGTACGTCGCCTCGTCCTGCAGCTCGTAGACCGCCATGTACCGGAACGTCGGCTCGCCCTCCAGCGCGCGGTACCGCCGGGCGCTGACGACGCCCTTGAACTGGAGCACCTGCGGCACGTGCTCCTCGTTGTACCAGCGGTTGAACTCCTCCTCGCGCTCCGGGGGAATCGTCGCCTTCACCACGAACAGCACGGTCGCCATGGCCCGCCTCCTCGTCTGCGCATGGGGGGCTCCGGGCGCCCCCCAACCCCCCCAGCGCGGTCGCCCCGGCCAAGCCGTGGCGCCCGCGAGCGCCGTCATCGCGCGCGCATGGGGGGCTCCGGGCGCCCCCCAACCCCCCCAGCG
>JBBIIW010000275.1:0-4652 GCA_037446305.1 Candidatus Rokuibacteriota bacterium | reverse complement strand
CTCGCCACGGCGCGTTTCCCGGGCCGAGCGGGGCGCGGACCTGGCCGTCGGTGCCGTCGACGGGCGCCCGCTTCTCGCCCGCCGGGTCGTCCACCGCCGTCACGGCGGATCGGCGCTGGTGGCCGCGCCGCTCCTGGCCGGCGGCGACCCCATCGGGTGCATCGTCCTGCGCCGCACGCCGCCCCGAGCGTTCACCCGCCGCCAGGTGGCCCGTCTCCGGCAAGCCGCCGGTCAGGCGGCGATGGCCGTCCAGGGTGCGCGGCTGCGCGCGGCCCTGCGGGCTCGCGACCGTGACCTGGCCGAGGCCCGGGCCCAGCAGGCGGCGACGGCCCAGGTCCTGACAGTGATCTCGCGCACGCCGGGCGACGTCCAGCCCGTGTTCGACGTGATCGCCGAGCACGCCAGGCGGCTGTGCGAGGCCACCGTCTGTAACGTGCTGCGGTTCGACGGCGAGCTCCTCCACGTCGCCGCCCTGGCCACCATCGAGGACTCGGATTCGGCCGCGGTGAACGCGTTCAAGCGCGCCTTCCCGGTGGCGCCGACGCCGCGGACCGCCGCCGGCCGGGTCATCCTCGACGGCCGGCGGGTCGAGATCACGGACGTTCAGGCCGACCCCGCCTACGGGGTCACCCGGGAGGCCGGGGCGGTCGGCTTCCGCAGCATCCTGGCGGTGCCCATGCTCCGGGCCGGGCGGCCCCTCGGCGTCATCGCCGTCGGCGTGGGGCGGCCGGGCCGGTTCTCGGAGGCGCACGTCCAGCTGCTGGAGACCTTCGCCGACCAGGCGGCCATCGCCATCGAGAACGCCCGGCTGCTCGCCGAGCTGCAGACCAGGAACGCCGACCTCACCGAGGCCCTCGCGCAGCAGACGGCCACCGGCGAGATCCTGCGCGTCATCAGCCGGTCGCCGACCGACGTCCAGCCGGTCTTCGAGGCGATCATCCGGAGCGCGCAGGGGCTGACGGCCGCGGACACCAGCGCCGTGTTCGTCCTCGACGCCGGCCTCGTGAACGTGGCGGCCGCCGACGGCCTGCCGGCCGCCCTGCGCGCCCAGTATCCGCGCGCGGCGACACCCGATACCGTGATCGGGCGAAGCATCCTCGAGCGACGGACCGTCCACGTGCACGATCTCGAAACGGACCCCGCCTACACCGGCGCGCCCGGGCGGGTCATCGGGGTGCGCACGATTCTGGGTGTGCCGATGCTGCGGGAGGGGCAGCCGATCGGCGCCATCGGCGTCTGGCGCACCCGGGTCGAGCCCTTCAGCGACAAGCAGGTCGCCCTGCTCCAGACCTTCGCCGACCAGGCGGTGATCGCCATCGAGAACGTCCGCCTGTTCACCGCGCTGGAGACCCGCAACCGCGAGCTGCGGGTGGCGCTCGAGCAGCAGACGGCCACCAGCGAGCTGCTCAAGGTGATCGGGCGGTCGACGTTCGACCTGCAGCCGGTCTTCGAGACGCTCGCCCAGAACGCCGTCCGCCTGTGCGAGGCCGAGCGCGCCTTCATCTGGCGTCCCGACGGTGAGGTCCTGCGCGCCGTCATGATCCACAACGCCACGCCGGAAATGCGCGAGTTCGCCGCGCGAAATCCGATCGCCCCGGGGCGCGGCAGCGCCGCCGGGCGGGCGGCGCTCGAGCGGCGCACCATCCAGATCGCCGACGCTCAGGCCGACCCGGAGTACTCCTTCGGGGCCCGGAACGTCGATCCGATCCGCACCGCGCTGGCGATCCCGATGCTGAGGGCCGACGAGCTGCTCGGCGTGATCGCCATCTACCGGCACGAGGTACGCCCCTTCACCGAAGGCCAGATCACTCTGCTGGAGACCTTCGCCGACCAGGCCGCCATCGCCATCGAGAACGCCCGCCTGCTCGCCGCGCTGCAGAGCCGCACCGCCGACCTGACGCGGTCGGTCCAGGAGCTGAAGGCGCTGGGCGAGGTGAGCCAGACGCTCAGCTCGACGCTCGATCTCGAGACCGTGCTCAACACCATCGTCTCCCGCGCCAGCCAGCTGGCCGGCACGGACTCCTGCACCGTGTACGAGTACGACGAGCGCGCCGAGGCGCTGCACTTCCGCGCCACGCACAACCTGGCGGAGGAGGTGGTTGCCGTCGCCCGGCGGGCGCCGATCCGGCGCGGCGAGGGCGTCGCCGGCCGCATGGCGGTGACGCGGGAGCCCGTCCAGGTGCCCGACATCGCGGAGGCGGGCGCGTACACGGGGCCGCTCCGGGACGTCCTGCTGCGCACCGGCGCGCGGGCGCTCCTCGGCATCCCGCTGCTGCGCGAGGGCCAGCTCATCGGCGCGCTGACCGTCACCAGGCGCACCCCCGGCGAGTTCGCGCCCGGCGTCGTCGACCTGCTGAAGACCTTCGCCGCGCAGTCAGCGGTGGCCATCCAGAACGCGCGGCTCTTCCGCGAGATCGAGGACAAGAGCCGGCAGCTGGAGGTGGCCGACCGCCACAAGTCGGAGTTCCTGGCCAACATGTCGCACGAGCTGCGGACGCCGCTCAACGCCATCATCGGCTACAGCGAGATGCTGCAGGAGGACGCCGCGGACCTCGGCGCCGGCCAGCTCGTGGACGACCTCCGGAAGATCAACGCGGCGGGCAAGCACCTGCTGGAGCTGATCAACGCCGTCCTCGACCTCTCGAAGATCGAGGCCGGCAAGATGGAGCTGTACCTCGAATCGTTCGGCGTCGCGGACCTGGTGCGGGACATCGCCGCCGTCATCCAGCCGCTGGCCGCCCGGAACGGCAATCGCCTCGACGTCCGCTGCCCCGAGGACGTGGGGACGATGCGGGCGGACCTCACCAAGGTCCGCCAGGCCCTCTTCAACCTCCTCAGCAACGCCTGCAAGTTCACCGAGCGGGGCGCCGTCGCCCTCGCCGTGGCGCGGGAGGCGGTCGACGGCCGGGACTGGATGGTGTTCGCCGTCAGCGACACCGGCATCGGCATGACGGCCGAGCAGCTCGGCAGGCTCTTCGAGGCCTTCACCCAGGCCGACGCCGCGACCACGCGCAAGTACGGGGGCACCGGCCTGGGGCTGGCGCTGAGCCGGAAGCTCTGCCGGATGATGGGCGGCGACATCTCGGTCGAGAGCGAGCCCGGCCGCGGCAGCACCTTCACGATCCGGCTCCCGGCCTCCGTGGCCGAGCCGGTCGACGAGGCGGGCCGGCCCGCGGCGCCCGCCGAGCGGCTCCCGCCCGACGCCGGCACCGTCCTGGTGATCGACGACGAGGCGGCCGTGCGCGACCTGATGCAGCGCTTCCTGACCCGGGAAGGCTTCCGGGTCGTCACCGCGGCGGGGGGCGAGGAGGGCCTGCGGCGGGCCCGGGAGCTGCGACCGGACGCGATCACGCTCGACGTCATGATGCCCGGGATGGACGGCTGGGCGGTGTTGACCGCGCTCAAGGCCGACCCGGAGGTGGCGGAGATCCCGGTGATCATGCTGACGATCGTCGACGACCGCAACCTGGGCTACGCGCTCGGGGCGTCGGAGTACCTGACCAAGCCGATCGACCGCGAGCGGCTCGTCGCCGTGCTGGCGAAGTACCGGCGGGACCTGCCCGTGCTCGTCGTGGACGACGATCCGGGGGTCCGCCGGCTCCTCCGCCGCCTGCTCGAGCCCGCCGGCCACGCGGTGGTGGAAGCCGCGAACGGGCGGCAGGCGCTCGAGCGGCTGCGCGAGGGCGCGCCGGGCGTGATCCTCCTCGATCTCATGATGCCGGAGATGGACGGCTTCGAGCTCGTCGCCGCGGTGCGCCGGCACGACGCCTGGCGCCGGATCCCGATCGTGGTCATCACCGCCAGGAACCTCTCGCGCCACGACCGGAACCGGCTCAACGGCCACGTCCACGCGATCCTCCAGAAGGGCGCGTACAGCCGCGACGAGCTGCTGGCCGAGGTGCGCGAGCTGGTCGCCGCCAGCATCGCCCGGAGGGCAACGCCCTGATGCCGAAGATCCTGATCGTCGAGGACAACGAGATGAACCGCGACATGCTCTCGCGGCGCCTGGCCCGGCGCGGCTACGAGGTGGCGATCGCGGTGGACGGCGAGCAGGGGCTCGCCATGGCGCGGGCCGAGACGCCCGCGCTCATCCTGATGGACATGAGCCTGCCCGGGCTGGACGGCTGGGAGGCGACGCGCCGGCTCAAGGCGACGCCGGCGACGCAGCGCATCCCGGTCATCGCGCTGACCGCCCACGCCATGGCCGGCGATCGCGAGAAGGCGGTGGCGGCGGGCTGCGACGACTTCGACACCAAGCCCGTCGACCTCGACCGCCTCCTCGCCAAGATCGAGGCGCTGCTCGGGCGGGCGGCCGGGGCGTGAGCGCCGACCCCGCCGCGCAGCTGCGCCATGAGCTGCGCACGCCGCTCAACCACATCATCGGCTACGCCGAGATGCTGCTCGAGGACGCCGCGGGCGGCGCGGGGGCGGCCGACCTGCAGGCGCTGCTCGCCGACGCGCGCCACCTGCTCGCCCGGCTCGACGAGGCGCTTGCGCATCGCGCGGGCCCGGTGGATCTGGGCGCCGCGCGAGACACGCTGGATCCGCTGATCGCGCGCATGGATGCGGTCGTGGCCCGTCTGATGGACCAGGCGGGCGGGGCGGGCGGCGACGCGCTGCGCCCGGACCTGGAGCGCATCCGGACGGCCCTC
>JBBIIW010000274.1:0-4656 GCA_037446305.1 Candidatus Rokuibacteriota bacterium | reverse complement strand
GGGGGATCTTCTTGCCGTCCTCCGTCACCTTGCCGTTGCCCACGGCGATGACCTTGCCCTCCTGGGGCTTCTCCTTGGCGGTGTCGGGGATGATGATCCCGCCCCGGCGCACCTCCTGCTCCTCGAGCCGCTCGACGAGAACCCGGTCGTGCAACGGTCGAATCTTCATCTGCAACCCTCCGTCTGACGCGTCACGGATATCGCCTGCCCCACGGCCGCGGGGCCGCTGCCGTTAGCACTCCTAACAAACGAGTGCTAACAAGTCAATAGTGTTCTGTAAATCACTGATTTTACGACTTAATTTAAGACTGGCCCGGGTGGGCTCTTCGGAGGCTGGTCCGCCAGGGCGAACGGCGTGGCGAACATGGCGGTGGGGCCCCAAGGCCAGGAGGAAAATCGTTCCGTCTCGAGCCGGCTCGCAGCATAAGAGGGCGCATGGCACGCCATCCTCACCGGCACCCCACCGACGTCCCTCGCGATGCGCTGGGCAACCCCCGCGACTGGAAGCGCTACCTGGCCCGGCTGCGGGCGCCCGAGCGCATGGCGTGGCAACGGCCCCGGGAAGTCGTGCAGGCGCTCGGGCTGCGGCCAGGGCAGACAGCCTGCGAGATCGGCGCCGGGCCCGGCTACTTCGCGTTCCGGCTGGCCCGCGCCGTCGGGCCCCGGGGGCACGTCTACGCCGCCGATGCGGAGCCCCGGATGCTGGCCTTGCTCAGCCGGCGTCTTCGCCGCGCCCGGCAGCGGAACATCACGCCGGTTCTCAGCCTCCCCGGCGATCCCCTCCTGCCGCCGCGCAGCTGCGACCTCGTCCTGATGGTGAACACGTACCATCACCTGACCCGCGGCACCGGGTACCTGCGGCGGCTCACCCGCGCCCTGCGCCCCGGCGGGCGCCTCGCCAACATCGACTTCCATCGCCGCCCGACCCCGGTCGGCCCGCCCGTCGAGCACCGGGTGAGCCGCGGCGCGTTCCTGGCCAGCGCGCGGCGGGCGGGCCTGATGCTGGTGCGCGAGGTGGAGACGCTTCCGTACCAGTACTTCCTGATCCTGCGGCCCCGCCGTCAGGCCAGACCGATGTAGGCCTCGCGGATGCCCGGATCGGTGGCCAGGTCGCGGGTGGACCCGCTGAGGACCACGCGGCCGGATTCCAGCACCACGCCCCGGCTGGCCAGCTCGAACGCCGTCGTCACGTCCTGCTCCACCAGCAGGATGGCGAGACCGCTGCGGTTGACGGCGAGCAGCGCCGCGCCCAGCTCCTCGACCACCCGCGGGGCCAGGCCCAGCGACAGCTCGTCGATGATGAGCAGGGCGGGCCGGCTCATGATCCCGCGCGCGATGGCACACATCTGCTGCTCGCCGCCGGACAGCGTGCCGGCGTCCTGACGCCGCCGCTCGGCCAGGATGGGGAACATGCCGAAGACCAGCTCCAGGTCCCGGCGCACGGCCGCCTCCCCGTCCCGGCGGCGATAGGCGCCCATCAGGAGGTTGTCCAGCACGGTCATGCCCGGGAACAGGCGGCGCCCCTCCGGCACGTGCGCGATGCCGGCCGCCAGCACCCGGGCCGGACTGGCGCCGCTCAGATCCGTGCCGCGGAAGACGATGCGGCCGGCGGTGGGGGGCACCAGGGCGGAGATGGCCCGCAGCAGCGTCGTCTTGCCGGCGCCGTTGGAGCCGACGATGCAGACGATCTCGCCTTCGCCCACGTCCAGGTCGACACCCCACAGCACCTGGACGTCGCCATACCCGGCCTCCAGGCCCCTGACCGCGAGGAGCGGCCGGCTCACGTCGAGCGCTCGGCCCGCGCGAAGCGGGAGCCCAGATAGGCCTCCACCACCCGGGGGTCACGGACGATGTCGCCGGGGCGGCCGTCGGCGATCAGCTCGCCGTGATGGAGGACGACCACCCGCCCGCAGGCGGTCATGACGACCTTCATCAGGTGCTCGATGATCAGGATGGTGAGCCCGCGCTCGGCCAGGCGCTGGATCAGCCGGAGGGCCTGGGCGATCTCGGCCGGGTTGAGACCGGCGTTCACCTCGTCCAGCAGGAGCAGCCGCGGATTCATGGCCAGGCTCTTGGCCAGCTCCAGGCGCTTGCGGTCGGCCAGCGTGAGCGTGGCGGCCGGCTGCGTGGCGACGGCCGCCAGGCCGACGAAGGCCAGGTGCTCGGCCGCCCGGGTCCGGGCCTCGGCCGGGTCACGGGCCCCCCCGGCGAACAGCGCCCCGGCGGCCACGTTGTCGAGCACGCTCATGCGCGGGAAGGGCTGGACGATCTGGAAGGTACGGGCGATGCCCAGGCGCGCGATCCGGTGCGGGCGCAACCCGTCCACGCGGCGGCCGTCGAAGAGGATGGTGCCCGCGCTCGGGCGGTGCACCCCGGTGATGAGGTTGACGACCGTCGTCTTGCCCGCCCCGTTGGGCCCGATGAGCCCCACCACCTCGCCCCGCCCCAGGGCGAAGGACACCTCGTTGACCGCCCGCAGGCCGCCGAAGAAGCGCGAGACCCGGCGCAGCTCGAGGATGGGGGTCATGCCGGCCCCCCGCGCGGGCGCAGCCGCCGCAGGTCGAGGGCCAGGAGGCCGCGCGGCAGGAAGAAGATGAGGGCCACGATGATGACCCCCAGCAGCCCGGCGTGGATGGTGAGGAAGTTGCGCCAGACCAGCTCCTCCAGGGCCAGGAACACGACGGCGCCCACGACGGGGCCGAGCAGCGTGCCGGCGCCGCCCAGCAGCACCATGACGATGGGCTTGACCGAGAGCAGGACGTCGAAGACGTCGGCCGGCTCGATGTAGCTGACCCAGGAGGCGTAGATGGCGCCGGCGACGCCCACGAAGCCGGCGGAGAGCATGAAGGCGATCGTCTTGTAGCGGGTGGTGTCCACGCCGACCATGCCCGCCGCGTCCTCGTTCTGCTGGATGGCGCGCAGCCCGACGCCCAGCCGGTGGCGCTCCACCAGCACGCCGGCGGCCAGCGTCAGCGCGCCGAGGCCGGCCAGCGCGAAGTAGAACAGGCGGGCCTGGGCGGTGACGTCGAGGCGGAGGATGGGCAGGTTCAGGCCCATGCCGCCGCCGGTCAGCTCGGTGGCCGTGTTGGCGATCTCCCGCAGGACCTCCCCCACCACCAGGCTGGCGATGGCGAAGTAATGCCCGCGCAGGTGGAGGATGGCGAGCCCCAGGCCGCCGGCGAAGGTCGCGGCCAGGACGCCGGCTCCCAGCCACGCCAGCGGCATCGCCACCTCCCGGCCCTGGGCGAGGGCGCCGGCGTAGGCGCCGAGGCCGAAGAAGGCCGCGGTGGCGAACGAGGGATAGCCGGCCAGGCCGCCGATGAAGTTCCAGGACAGGGCCAGCACGCTGTACATCAGCGCGAACGAGGCGAGCCGGATCGTGTAGTTGCCGGCCACGAACGGCAGCGCCGCCGCCAGCGCGACCGCCAGCCCGACCGCCGCGCCCGTCACTCGTAGCCCCGGCGACCGACGATGCCGGTCGGGCGCACGACCAGGAGCACCACCAGGAGCGCGAACGAGACGGTCAGGGCGTGCTCGGGCCCGAAGACCAGGGCGCTGAAGCTCTCCACCACGCCCAGGGCCAGGCCCCCCACGATGGCGCCGGCCACGCTGCCCAGGCCGCCCAGCACGCAGACGACGAACGCCTTGCCCAGGTACAGCGTGCCGGCCAGCGGCGAGATGGGGAAGATCAGAGCCAGGAGGCTGCCGGCGGCGCCGGCCATCACCGCCCCCAGCCCGAAGGTGACGGCGTAGATGCGCGGGACGTCCACGCCCATGAGCAGCGCCGCCTCGCGGTCCATGCGCACGGCCACGATGGCGCGCCCCACGCGGGAGCCGCGGAGCAGCCGGTAGAGGGCGCCGGTCAGCAGGAGCGCCAGGGCCATGGCGGCCACCCGGTCCAGGGGCAGGAACACGCCGCCCACGCTCACGACGCCGATCGGGTCGGCCAGGGTGATCTTCCGGTAGTCGGCCTTGAAGGCGATGAGCATGGCGTTGTTCAGCAGCAGGTCGAGCCCGAAGGTGAGGATGAGCGTGGTGAGCACCGGGGCGCCGACCACCCGGTTGATGATGCCGGCCTGGATCAGATAGCCGAGGACGAAGAGCGCGCCGCCGGCCAGGGCCACCGAGGCGAAGGGGTGGATGCCGAAGGCCACGTAGGCGAAGTAGGCCACGTAGGCCCCCAGGACGATGAAGGAGCCGTGCAGGATGTTGATGACGTTGAGGACCCCCCACACCAGCGAGAAGCCGGCCGCGATGCAGGCGTACAGCCCGCCCAGCACGAGGCCGTTGGCCAGGACCTGGAGGAAGAGCGTCACGCCGGCGGGACGGCGGCGGGCCGGCCCGCCGCCGGGGCTCCTACTTCACGCCGATGCGCAGCTCGCCCTGCCGGATGGCGGCCGGGTAGATGACGACGGGCTTGCCGCCCTGGATCTGGAAGACGGGCGGCTCCAGCGAGACGATCTGGCCCGTGGGGCCGAAGCGCACCGGGCCGTAGAACGTGGTGACGTCCAGGCTGGCCAGGGCGTCGCGGACCTGGCGGGGATCGATGGTGCCGGCCTTCTCGATGGCCAGCTGCAGGATGACGCCGCAGGCGCTGGCCGACGCCTCCACGTAGTCCGGCACGGCGCCGTAGGCGGCCTCGTAGAGCCGGGTGTA
>JBBIIW010000273.1:0-4657 GCA_037446305.1 Candidatus Rokuibacteriota bacterium | reverse complement strand
CGGACCGCGCCCGGCGGTTCGCGGAGACGATGACCGCGGCCCTGGGCATCCCGGTCCGGGTGGCGGACGACCCCCGCCGGGCGGTCGCCGCCAGCGACATCGTGGTCTGCGCCACCACCTCGCCCGTCCCCGTCGTGTTCGGTCGCGACCTGCGGCCGGGCACGCACCTGGACCTCGTGGGGGCCTTCCGGCCCCGCGAGCGCGAGGCCGACACCGAGGCCGTGCGCCGCGCCCGCGTGATCGTGGACACGTACACGGGCGCCTTCGAGGAGGCCGGCGATATCCTCATCCCGCTGGCCGAGGGCGCCATCGCCCGGGACCACGTGGCAGCGGAGCTGGCCGAGGTCCTCGCCGGACAGCGCCCGGGTCGCACCCGCGACGACGAGATCACCCTGTTCAAGTCGGTGGGGTGGGCGGTGGAGGACCTGGCGGCCGCCCGGCTGGCCTGGGAGCGGGCGCGCCGGGACGGGGCGGGCACGGAGGTGACGCTGTGACGGCCGGCGGCCGCCTCGTGCAGATCAGCGTGTCCCCGGGCGGCGTGCCCAAGCGGCCCGTGCCGGCCGCCACGGTGACGGCGCTGGGCCTGGAAGGCGACGGGCACCGGGACCGCGAGCACCACGGCGGCCCCGACCGGGCCGTGTGTCTCTTCTCGCTGGAGGCCATCGAGCGGCTCCGGGCGGAGGGCCACGCGGTGGAGCCGGGCGCCCTGGGCGAGAACTGCACGGTGCAGGGGCTGGACTGGGATGCCGTCACCCCGGGCACGGTCGTCCAGGTCGGGCCGGTGGTGCTCCAGGTCACCCGCTACACGAGCCCCTGCCTGAACATCGCGCCGGTCTTCCGCGACCGCGATTACTCCCGCGTCTCCCAGAAGCGTCACCCGGGCTGGAGCCGGGTCTACGCGCGGGTGCTGATCCCCGGACGGATCCGGCAGGGGGATCCGGTCCGCATCCTGGACGAGCGGGACGCGCAGGCGGGGCTCCCCGCCCCCGGGCCGTGATCCGGACGGCCGACGCCGTCATCATCGGCGCCGGGGTCACCGGCCTGTCGACGGCCTTCCACCTGGCCCGCCGGGGTGTCCGCCGGATCGTGGTGCTGGAGCGCCGCTTCGTCGGCGCCGGAGGCACCGGGCGATCCGTGGGCATCGTACGGCAGCTCTACCCGACGGTCGAAACCACGCAGATGGTGCGCCGCTCGCTCGAGGTCTTCCAGCGGTTCGGCGAGGCCGTGGCCGGCGATGCCGGCTACGTGCGGTGCGGCGTCCTGATCGGCGTGGCGCCGGCCATGCGTGCGCACTTGGAGAAGACGCTGGCGTTGCAGCGCGGCCTGGGCGTGCGGGCCGAGCTCCTGGACCCGGACGAGGTCGCCCGCGTCGAGCCCCGGATCGCGCCGGCGGGGCTGGGCGCCGTGCTCCACGAGCCTGATTCCGGCTACGGGGATCCGGTCGCCGTCGCCGCCGGCTACGCCGAGGCGGCTCGTCGCCTCGGGGTGGCGATCGAGCAAGGGGTCGAGGTCACGGCCATCGGCCGCGAGGCCGGCCGGGTGACCGGCGTGACGACCGCCCGGGGAGACCGCATCGACTCGCCGGTCGTGCTCGACGCGGCCGGGCTGTGGGCGCCGGCGGTCGCCCGCCTGGCCGGCGTCGAGCTGCCCATCGTCATCGGTCGGCATCCGGTCTTCGTGATCGAGCGCGACCCCGGCTTCGGCCCGGCGCATCTCGTCTACCTCGACCTGGCCGGCGGCAGCTACGTGAGGCCCGAGACGGGAGGGTTGACCCTCACGGGCTCCCTGACGGACGACGAGACGCAGCACCCGATGGATCCCGAGCGGCTGGGGGAGGAGACGGGACTCGACGAGGCGATCCCCGTCCTGGCGCGCACGAGCCGGGCCCTGCCGGCCCTGGCCGACGCCCGTTACCGGCGCGGGTACGCGGGGGCCTTCGACATCACGCCGGACTGGATGCCGATCCTCGACGAGTCGCCGCTGGCCGGCTTCTGGATCGCCGCCGGCATGAGCGGCCACGGCTTCAAGCTCTCGCCGGCCGTCGGCGAGATGATGGCCGCGCGCATGACCGGCGCCGGGCCGCCCGTCGATCCGACCCCGTTCCGTCTCGATCGCTTCGCCTCGGCCGCCCCCGCCGGGACGTTCGTCTCGTCCTACCTCGGCCATCCCCGGGAAGGCCGCCGGTGACCGGCCTCCGCCTGCCCGCCGCCGAGGACGAGCAGGCGGGGATCGCCCAGGCCCAGCGCCTGGTCGAGGAGGCCGAGTTCGGCGGCCGCACCCTGGCCGGCTGGTCCTTCTGGGTATCCGGGGCGGTGGCGCTGGCCCTGACGGCGTTCCAGCTGTGGACGGCCGCGGTGGGCACGCTGCCGGGCGTGCTGCAGCGCTCGGTCCACCTCACGTTCACGATCGCGCTGGTCTTCCTGTTCTACCCGCCGGTCAGGAGCGTCCGGCAGCGCCGGCTCCCCTGGTACGACGTGATCCTGGCGGGGCTGGGCGCCTACGCCGCGGCGTACGTGACGATCCATCACGAGGCGCTGCTGCAGCGGGTGGGCGTGCCGGCCGCGACCGACGTCGCCATGGGCGTCATCCTCATCGTGCTCGTCCTCGAGGGCACCCGGCGGGCGGTCGGCTGGTGGCTGCCCCTGATCACCGCGGCCTTCATCGCCTACACGTTCGTGGGGCCCTGGATGCCGGAGCTGCTCTCGCACCGCGGCTACACGGTGCGCCGGGTGGTGGGCCAGCTCTACCTCACGACCGAGGGGCTGTTCGGGATCCCGCTCGGCGTGGCCGCCACCTTCGTCTTCGCCTTCGTGCTGTTCGGCGCCGTCCTGGAGCGCACCGGCGCCGGCGAGTACCTGATCCGGGTCGCCTTCTCGCTGGTCGGGCACACCCGGGGAGGCCCGGCCAAGGTGGCGGTGGTGGCCTCGGCGTTCATGGGGACCATCTCGGGGTCCTCCATCGCCAACACCGCCACGACCGGGTCCATGACCATCCCGCTGATGAAGCGAGTGGGCTTCCGGCCCGACGTGGCGGGCGGCATCGAGACGGCGGCCAGCGGCAACGGGCAGCTCATGCCGCCCATCATGGGGGCGGCGGCCTTCGTCATGGCCGAGTGGCTGCGCGTTCCCTACCTCGAGATCGCCAAGGCGGCGGCCTTGCCGGCCATCATCGACCAGCTGGCACTCCTGGGCGCGGTGCACCTGCTGGCCCTCAAGCACGGCATCCGCGGCCTGCCCAAGAGCGAGCTGCCCCCCGTCCTGCGCACGGTGCTGTCGGGGTTCCACTTCATGCTCCCGGTCGGCGTGCTCCTCTACTACCTGGTGGTGAAGGAGTACACCGCCCTCACCTCGGCCTTCATGGCCATCGTGTCGGCCGCGGCGATCTTCCTGCTGGCCAGCGCCATCCAGGGGCTGCGGCGGCGGCCCGTGGTGCCGGGCGAGGCCGCGGCCGCGGGCCCCGGCCCGGCCCTGCGAGAGGCCGGGCTCCGGCTGGTGCAGGCCTGCTACCTGGGCGCCCGGAACATGGCCTCCGTCTCGCTCACCTGCGCCTGCGCCGGGATCATCGTGGGCGTGGTCACGCTCACCGGCGTCGGGCTCAACCTGTCCGGGATCGTGGTGGACCTGTCGGCGGGCAGTCTCTTTCTCGGCCTGTTCCTGACCATGCTCGCCTGCCTGGTGCTCGGCATGGGCGTGCCCACGACCCCGACGTACATCATCATGGCCACGCTGACCGCCCCGGCCCTGGTCGCGCTGGGCGAGACCCAGGGCCTGGCGATCCCCATCATCGCCGTGCACATGTTCGTCTTCTACTTCGGGATCCTGGCCGACGACACGCCGCCGGTCGGGCTGGCCGCCTATGCCGCGGCCGGGATCGCGCGCGCGGACCCGTTCAGGACCGGGCTGCAGGCGTTCAAGCTGGACATGCGGACGTTCCTGCTGCCGTACATGTTCATCACCGCCCCGGCCATGCTCCTGATCGACACGACCTGGTACGAGGCGACCTGGATCTTCGTCACGGCCACGGTCGGGATGTACGGGCTGGCGGCGGCCATGCAGGGCTGGCTGATCACCGAGGCCCGGTGGTGGGAACGCCTCGTGCTCTTCGCGGCGGCCGTGAGCCTGGTCAAGCCGGGGCTCTACACGGACCTGGCGGGGCTGGTCGGCCTGGCGCTGATCTACCTGGTCCAGCGTCGCCGGGCCCCCGGCGCCCCGCTGCTCTGACGGTCGCGGCGGCCCTCAGCGGATCACGATGCGGACGGCACCGCCCGGCGGCACGAGGCCGGTCAGATCGATCTCGACTCCGGAGGGCGTCAGCAGCCGGTGGCGCGTGACCGGGGCCAGGCGCACCCTCAGCTCGGGCAGGGGGTCGGCCGGACCGGGAGCGACGATCATCCCCGCCTCGTAGCGCCAGGCGTCGCCGGGACGGAGCGCCGGCAGGCCCGGGCCGAAGCCGGCGAAGGCCGTCTCGCGCACGCGCAGCGAGCCGTCGGGCTGGATCACGAACAGGCCGCGTACCGGGACCCGCTCGGAGGAGTGCACGTAGCTCAGACTGAAGGTCTGGCCGGCGGCGACGAACTCCCGGTGCAGGACGCGGCCGGTGTCCACCTCCTCCACCACGAGCGACGGCGGACCGGCGAGGCCGGCCGGCGGCGCGAGCG
>JBBIIW010000272.1:0-4663 GCA_037446305.1 Candidatus Rokuibacteriota bacterium | reverse complement strand
CAGGGCGTTGTCCTCGATGACGAGGATGCGCGTCCGCCGGCTCTCGGGCGGCGGCGGCTCGGCCGGCTCCCGGGCGGCCAGGGCCGCAGTCCGGGGCGCTGCGCCCACGGGCAGCTCGATGGTGAACGTGGCGCCGGCGCCCGGGGTGCTCTGCACGCCGATGTCGCCGCCGTGCTCCCGGATGATGCCGTAGGAGATGCTGAGGCCGAGCCCGGTGCCCTGGGGGCCCTTGGTGGAGACGAAGGGGTCGAAGATCCGGGGCAGGATGTCGGGGGCGATGCCCGGCCCGTTGTCGCGGACGACCAGGCGGACCCGGTCGGCGCCCGCCCGCTGCAGCGAGAGGCTCAGCCGCCGGTCGGTCTTCACCGTGACCAGGGCCTGCTTGGCGTTCGTCACGATGTTGAGCAGCACCTGCTGCAGCTGGTGAGGGTCGGCCCAGATGGCGGGCACCCCCGGCTCCACCTGACGCTCGACGCGGATCTGGGCCAGCTCCAGGTCGGCGGCGGCCAGGCTCAGGACACGGTCCACCAGGTGCGGAAGCTCGACCGGCTGTCGCTCCAGGGGCACCCGCCGGCTGAAGGTGAGCAGCCCCTTGACGATCCGCTGGGCGCTCTCGACGGCGGCCGCCATGGCGTCCAGGCGGGCCCCGCAGCTCGGCGGCGCCTCCTCCCGCAGGAACTCGATGCCGCTGACGATGACGGTGAGGGGGCTGTTGACCTCGTGGGCCACGCCCGCCACCAGCTCGCCCAGCGAGGCCAGCTTGGCGGTCTGCACCATCTGCTGCTGGGCCAGCGTGAGGCGCAGCTTCTGGTCCTCGACGACCTGCTGCAGCCGCCGGGCGCTCTCCCGGGCCTCCTCGAACAGCCGCGCGTTCTCCACCGCGTAGGCGGTGTACGACATCAGCGCGTTGAGGAACTGCAGGTCGGTCGGGCTGAAGGCCAGGCGGCGGCCGGGGATGCTGGCCGTCTGGTCCTTGCGGGACAGGTTGACGACGCCGATCGTGCGCTCGCCGACCTTGAGCGGCATGCAGATGAACGAGCCCGTCCCGTACTTGGGGTCGTTGGGCTTCGCGAAGCGGGGATCGGTCTCGATGTCCTCCACCAGGACCGGCTCCCCCAGCTCCACCACCTTGCCGGCCACGCCCTCGCCCACGCGGGTCTCGCTCCGGGTCGCGTCGGGGGGGAGTCCCCGGGCGGCCATGACCCGCAGCACCTGCCGCTCCGGGTCCAGCAGCATGATCGAGCCGATGCTGGCCCGGACCCCGCGCATGACGCGCTCCAGGACCTGCCCCAGCAGCTCGTCGATCCGCGGGATGCGGGCAGCCAGCTGCACCAGCTCGTCCAGGGTGCTGAGCTTGAAGACCAGGTCCTCCAGGCGGGTGGTGGAGGTCTTGAGGTCGTCCAGGAGCTGGGCCAGGGCCTGGGCGATGTCGCCGATCTCCGCGATCCGCCCCAGCCCGGCGATGGTGGCCTGCTCGAGGCTGACCTTCGGGGCCGCCGGCGTCGCCTCGCGCAGCGCCTGGGCCAGCCCGCTGATCCGGCTGATGGTGCGCTGGAAGATGACGTAGCCCAGCACGGCGATGAGCAGGGCGGCGGCCAGCGCGGCCTGCGTCTCGGCGCGCTGCAGCAGGTCGAAGTGGCCGACGTAGAAGACGAAGAGCAGCAGGGGCAGGAGGCTGCTCAGCGCGAAGATCAGAGCGGCGGCCCGGCGGAGGTTCAGCCCAGCGGAAGCCACAGAATTGTTATCGCCTCGCCGGCAGCCGCCGTCCAAGCAAATTCAGGGCCGGCCGGGGCTCGGGACATCGCGGATTTGCGCGGCTTCTCGCCGGTTCGTATCATTACGAACAGTTCCACACGGCAGCTCCGGGCCCGGTCCGTTCGGGGGATGACGATGGCCATCGCGCGCGAGTTCACGCTGGACGCGAAGTACCGCCAGGAGGAGGGCCGCATCTTCCTCTCGGGCATCCAGGCGCTGGTCCGGCTGCCGCTGGACCAGCACCGGGCCGACCGGCGCCGCGGTCTGCGCACCGCGACGCTCATCTCGGGCTACCGGGGCTCGCCGCTGGGGGGCCTCGATCTCACGCTGGAGCGGAACCGCGACCTCCTGCGCGAGCACCACGTGGTCTTCATCTCGGGGCTCAACGAGGACCTGGGGGCCACGGCCATCTACGGCAGCCAGCTGGCCAACCTGTTTCCGCGCCCCCGGTACGACGGGGTGCTGGGGATGTGGTACGGCAAGGGCCCCGGCGTCGACCGCACCGGGGACATCTTCAAGCACGCGAACTTCGCCGGCGTGGGCCGCCACGGCGGGGTGCTGGCCCTGGGCGGCGACGATCCCCTGTCGAAGTCCTCCACGCTGCCCACGCACTCGGAGGTCGCCTTCTACGACGCCCTCATGCCCGTGCTGTTCCCGGGCAGCGTCCAGGAGATCCTCGACCTGGGCCGGCTGGGATTCGAGCTGTCCCGCTACTCGGGGCTGTGGGTGGCGTTCAAGATCGTCACCAACGTCGCCGACGAGGTGGGGACGGCCGAGGTCGCGCCCGACCGGGTGGCGGTGGTGACCCCGGAGTTCGAGTTCGACGGCCGGCCTTGGCAGGCCCAGCAGCAGCCCATGCTGATGCCGCCGTTCGGGCTGGAGACCGAGCGCCAGATCCACTACGGCCGCCTGGACGCGGCCCGGGCCTTCGCCGCCGCCAACCGGCTGAACCGCATCACGGTGCCCACGGCCGACGCCTGGCTCGGCATCGCCGCCGCCGGCAAGACGTACTACGACCTCCGGGAGGCGCTGCGCGAGCTGGGGCTGGACGACGAGGCCCTGCGGCATCACGGCATCCGGCTGCTGAAGATCGGCATGCTCTTCCCGATGGAGCCGGGGATCGTGCGCGAGTTCGCGCGCGGGCTGGAGGAGCTGCTCGTCGTCGAGGAGAAGCGCGCGTTCGTGGAGCTGTTCATCCGCGACGTCCTGTACAACCAGAGCCAGCGCCCGCGCGTGGTCGGCAAGTTCGACCTGGACGGCCGCCCGCTGGTGCCGGCCAGCGGGGAGCTGGACGCCGACCGCATCGCGATGCTGGTGGCCTCCCGGCTGGAGCGGCGGGTGCGGGCCGACGCCATCACGGCCCGGGTGGCGCTGCTGGAGGCGCTGCGCGAGCGCCCGGCGCCGATCACGCTGGCCCGGCAGCCGTACTTCTGTTCGGGCTGCCCGCACAACCGGTCCACGGTGGTCCCGGAGGGCTCGATGGCGGCGGCCGGCATCGGCTGCCACGGCATGGCGCTCTACATGGACCGCTCCACCTACGGGCTCACCCACATGGGCGGCGAGGGCGCCCAGTGGGTCGGCATGGCGCCGTTCACCGAGACCCCGCACATCTTCCAGAACCTGGGCGACGGCACCTTCTTCCACTCCGGCTCGCTGGCCGTGCGCCAGGCCGTCGCCGCCGGCACCAACATCACCTTCAAGATCCTCTACAACTCGGCGGTGGCCATGACGGGCGGGCAGGACGCGGCCGGCGCGCTGCCGGTCCCCGACCTGACCCGCCTGCTGGAGGCCGAGGGCGTCCGCCGCATCATCGTGATGACCGACGAGCCGGGCAAGTACGGCAAGGACGCCCGCTGGGCGCGGGGCGTCGAGGTGTGGCACCGCGACCGCCTGGACGAGGCGCAGCGCCTGCTGCGCGAGATCCCGGGCGTGACCGCGCTCGTCTACGACCAGCGCTGCGCGGCCGAGAAGCGGCGGCTGCGCAAGCGCGGCAAGCTGCCCGACCCGCTCCAGCGCGTGTACATCAACGAGGCGGTGTGCGAGGGCTGCGGCGACTGCGGGGTGAAGTCGAACTGCCTCAGCGTCCAGCCGGTCGACACCGAGTTCGGCCGCAAGACCCAGATCCACCAGTCCTCGTGCAACAAGGATTACTCCTGCCTGCTCGGCGACTGCCCCTCCTTCGTGACCGTGGTGCCGCTCGGCGCGGCGCGCCGGAAGGCGCGCTCCCCGTTCACGGTGGACCGGCCGCTGCCCGAGCCGACCCTCAAGGTGCCCCGGGAGGCCAGCATCTTCATGACCGGCATCGGCGGCACCGGCGTCGTGACCGTCAACCAGATCCTGGGGACGGCGGCGCTCCTGGACGGCAAGCACGTGCGCGGGCTGGACCAGACGGGGCTCAGCCAGAAGGGCGGCCCCGTGGTGTCCCACCTCAAGGTGCTGGAGGCGCCGGCCGAGGTCTCGGCCAAGGTGGCGGCCGGCGAGGCCGACTGCTACCTGGGCTTCGACATCCTGGTCGCGACCTCGGCCCAGAACCTCGACCACGCCCGCCCCGACCGGACCATCGCCGTCGTCTCCACCAGCCAGGTGCCGACCGGCGCCATGGTGACCTCCACCGAGGTGCAGTTCCCGGAGTCGAGCGCGCTGCTGGCGTCCATCGGGCGGGTCACCCGCAAGGACGAGAACGTCTACCTCGATGCGCTCGGCCTGGCCGAGAGCCTCTTCGGCGACCACATGGCGGCCAACATGATCGTGCTGGGCGCCGCCTACCAGGCCGGGGCCATCCCGGTCAGCGCCGGGGCCATCGAGGAGGCCATCGCGCTCAACGGCGTCAGCGTCGGCATGAACACGCAGGCCTTCCGGGCCGGCCGGCTGCTCGTCATCGACCCCCAGTGGGCCGCCGGCCTGCGCC
>JBBIIW010000271.1:0-4677 GCA_037446305.1 Candidatus Rokuibacteriota bacterium | reverse complement strand
TCCCGGGCCGGTCTCCGGGCGGGCGACGTCATCGTCGGCTTCCAGGGCGAGCCCATCGCGGACCCGCGCGAGCTCACCCGGCGGGTCGGCGCGACGCCGCCCGGCACGGAGGTCACGCTCGAGATCCTCCGCGACGGCGACCGGCGCACGGTGACCGTCACCCTGGCCGAGCTGAAGGAGCGGGAAACCCGCTAGGCGCGGGCGGTCGCCGGCGGCCCGCCGGAGGAGGAACCGCCCCCCGCCTCCGCTGACGCGGGGCCCACCCGGCGCCTGCGCCGTAAATGCGGGGCCGTGTCCCGCCGTCCTAACGGTCGATGGCAGCCTACCCCGGGAGGTCTTACATCCATGACGCAGCGCTCGCTCCGCGCCCTCGTCGTCGGCCTCGTGATCGGTCTGTCGGCCGGCGCCCTCGGCTCCGGGCTGGCCGGGTCGGCCGCCGACCCCGCCGCGCCGGACGTCCAGCTCGTCCAGATGCCCCTCACCAGCGCGACCTTTGCGCGGCTGGCCGAGAGGGTGACGCCCGCCGTCATCAACGTGACCATCAAGGGCGTCGCCCCCCGGAACCCGCTGGAAGAGTTCTTCGGGGGGCCCGACCGCCAGCCGCGTCCGCGCCGCGGGCTGAGCTCGGGCGTCATCATCGACCCCTCGGGCGTCGCGCTGACCAACGCGCACGTCGTCCAGAGCGCCGAGCAGGTGGAGGTGACGCTGCACGATGGCACCAGGCGCACGGCCAGGGTGGCCGGGCGTGACCCGAAGACCGACCTGGCGGTCCTCCGCATCGAGACCGACCAGGACCTCCCGCATCTGCGGCTGGGCGACTCCGACGAGGTCCGCGTCGGAGACTGGGTGATCGCCGTCGGCGCGCCCTTCGGCCTGCGGGCCACCGTCACCTCGGGCATCGTGAGCGCCAAGGCGCGGCAGATCGGTGCCGGGCCCTACGACGACTTCCTGCAGACGGACGCGGCCATCAACCCGGGCAACTCCGGCGGGCCGCTGGTGAACATGCGGGGCGAGGTGATCGGCATCAACACCGCGATCATCCGGGGCGGCAACGGCATCGGCTTCGCGATCCCCTCGAACATGGCCCGGAACATCTCGACCCAGCTGCTCACCACGGGGACCGTGAGCCGCGGCTGGCTGGGGGTCACGCTGCAGCCGCTGACGCCCGAGCTGGCCGCCTCGTTCGACGCCAGGGACACGACGGGCGTGCTGGTGTCCGAGGTCGTGCCCGACAGCCCCGCCGCCCGGGCCGGGCTCGCGCCCGGCGACATCATCATGGAGTTCGACGGCAAGCAGGTCCGGAATCCCACCGATCTGGCCCGGGCGGTGGGGCTGGCCAGGCCGGGTCACCAGGCGCGGCTGACGGTCTGGCGCAACGGCCGCACGCGGACCCTCACCGCTCGCCTGGACGAGGCGCCCGGCATCGCAACCCGGACGCAGCTGGGGCTCCAGGTCGCCCCGGAGGTCGCCGGATGAAGGGCCCGGCTCCCGCCGGCGGCGCGCGTTCAGGCGCTCCAGCCAGCAGGCCAGGTGGAGGATATAGGCGCCGTCCCGGCCGGCGCTGTCGCCGCTCCGGATCGGCCTCCCACAGCCGGGGCAGATCCACCCGGCTTCGGTCCGCTCGTTGCGGAAGGCCGGTTCGGTTTCGTCCACCGCTCTCCCCGACGGCTGTGGGCCACGTCGCCCTGCCGAAACGGTGCATACCGCTTGCCACGCCCGCCGCCGTAGATGGCGAGCCAGCCGGCGTGCACGTAGATCAGGATGCCGGCGATGCTCGTGACGCGCAGGGCGCCGTCCACGGCTCTACTCTGCCCGGGGCCGGCGCCGCGCGCTGACGGCGTCGCCGTCACGGTCGGTGGCGGCCGCGCCGTTCCTGATCTTCACCACCACCTCGTCCCCGGGCTGCAGGTCGGTGACCCGGAGCGTGTCGCCGGCCATCGTCACCCGGGTGCTCTCGGAGACCCGCAGCGCGGTGCCATCGCTCAGATAGACCGTCCCGGCGCCGCGGTCCACGCCCACCACCGAGGTCATCCGCGTGGTCGAACCCATGGCGCCCGGCGTGCCGCCGGTGCCGAAGGCCACGGGCTGGGCGTCGTCGATGAAGACCTGCTGGCCGGGCTGCAGGCCGGCCAGCGAGCCCGTCTGCCACACCCGGCTCTGGTCGGTGATCTTCAGCGTGCGGCCGTCCTGGAGCGTGATCGTCTGGTTCTGGCGGTCGACGCTGGCCACCACGCCGGAGGCGTCCACGGGCCCGCCGCCCCCCGCCGGAGGCTCAACCTGGGTCGGCGATGCCCCCGGGCCGCGCACGATGACGGTGCTCCCCGGGCGGACGGTCTCGATGGTCACCCGCCGGCCCCCGGAGATCACCTCCATGGCGGGGGACAGGTGGACGATCCGGCCGTCGGTGAACTCGACGACGTTGGCCTGGCGGTCGACCGCCTTGACGGTGCCGCTGATCTCCGTCCCCGTCTGCGCCCCGGCGGTCGTCGCCAGCAGCGCGACGGCGAACGTCATGACTCCCACTGCCCGTTTCATGCTGCGACCTCCCTCGCGGTTGTCGTTTTTTCGCCCGCGGCGCGGCGGCGTCGCTGGCTGCCGCTCACGGTGCGAGGGCGCCGCCAGCGCCGCAGCCGCCGCCGCGCCGCCTGACAGCGCCGGCGCCGGTGTACTCTAGGGCGATGCGTGGATTCCGCCTCGCCCTGGCGCTGGCCCTGCTGGCGGCCGGCGTCGCCGCCGCCCAGCAGCCCGGCCGGCACGTCAACGAGCAGGCGGTGCACGACATCGCCGTCCAGCTGCGCTGCGTGGTCTGCCAGAACCTGTCGGTCGCCGACTCGCCGTCGGAGATGGCCAGCCAGATGCGCGACCTGATCCGCGAGCGCCTGGCGGCCGGCGACACGCCCGAGCAGGTCGTCGCGTACTTCGTCGACCGCTACGGTGAGTGGATCCTGCTCGAGCCGCGGCGGGAGGGCTTCACGCTGCTGGTCTGGGTGCTGCCTCCGGTCGCGCTCGGCGCCGGCCTCGTCCTGCTCGCCGTGCTGCTCCGCCGGTGGACCCGGCGCCCGGCGGCGGCGCCGGTCGCGGGGGCCGTCGACCCGGCGATGAGCGAGCGCATCCGGCGCGAGATGGAGGGGGAGGTCTGATGGCGCTGGCCGTCGTCGTCCTCGCGCTGGGGCTCCCCGCCCTGGCCTTCGCGCTGTGGCCGCTCCTCGGCCGGGGCGACGGACGGCGGCGGTTCCTGGCCCTGCCCCCGGATCCGCGGGAGCCGCTGCGCGAGCGCAAGCGGCAGGTGCTCCGCGCGCTGCGCGAGCTCGAGTTCGAGCGCGACGCCGGTCACCTCTCCGGAGACGATCACGCCGAGCTGCGGGCCCGCTACGAGGCCGAGGCGGCCGAGATCCTCGCCGAGCTGGACCGCCTCGGGCCCGAGCGCTCCGAGGAGGCCCGGCCGGCGCCCCGCCCCGCCGGGCCGCCGGGCCGCCGGGGCTGGCACCATCCCCTGGCGCTCGCCGCCGCCGCGGTGGTGCTCATCGTCTTCGGCGTGGCGCTGGGCGTCGGGATCGTCCAGCACACCGCCCCCGATCCCACGGCCGGGCTCCCGATGCCCGGCTCCCGCCCCCTGGCCGACCTGGGCCCGGCTGAGCGGCCCAACCTCCACCTTGACCAGGTGCGCCTGGAGCATTGGCTGGCCGCTCCGGGGGTCCCGTGCGCCGCGCACCTGGAGGTGGCCAACAGCGGCGGGCGCGCCGCGCCGCAGACCGGGGTTGATCTGTACCTGGACGGCGAGCGGGTGCGGCACCAGGAGGTGGATCTGGGGCCAGGGGCCGCGGTGCCGCTGACCCTGTCGATGACCCCGCGCCGCGCCGGCCTGCTGGGCGGCTACGCCCAGGTGCAGGACGACGAGCTGACCCTGGACAACCGCCGCTACTTCACCCTCTATGTCCCGGCCCGCATCGAGGTGCTGATCCTGGGCCACCGCGCCGCGGACACCTACTACCCGCGCCGCGCCCTCAGCGCCGCGGCCCTGGGGGACCCGGCCCTCTCCCTGCGCTTTGGTCTGTTGTCCGAGCTGGACGCCGCGGCCCTGCAGGGGGTGCAGGTGCTGGTGCTGTGCAACCTGCAGTACCTCGACGGCGAGCAGACCGCCCTGGTGCAGCGCTTTGCCGGCCAGGGCGGCGGGGTGCTGCTCTTTCCCGGCCCCCAGGCCGACCAGAATTTCTACAACCGCCGGCTGCTGCCCGGCCTGGCGTCCCTGGCGCTCGAGAACGCGTTTCTGGTCCAGGAGCTGGCGACGGCGGCTCCCGACGGTCTCTGGGTCACGCGCCGCAGCGAGGCCGCCGCCCGTGACGGCCTGTCCGTCTCGATCCCGCGATCCCTGGCGACTCCCAAGGAATCCGTCCACGTCGACGGGCAGAGGATGCTCGTTCACATCGAGGACGCCCACGACCTGCTGCAGGCTGCGCACTTCGCGCTGCCGATCGACGATCTGGACCGCATCAAGGCGTCGGGCGCGCAGGTGGACGTGGTGATGCGCACCGACACCAATGCGCTGCGCCTGATGGCGACCCGCGATGGCCCGCTGAAGGACAAGCGGGTGCGCCAGGCGCTCAACTACGCCATCAACCGGCCGGCGCTGGAAAAGGACCTGATGCGGGGGGTGGCCGCGGCGGCCGGCCAGTGCGC